>CAYXOM010000053.1:0-4195 GCA_964466565.1 uncultured Mycobacterium sp. | reverse complement strand
TCCAGCCCTGCCTGCTGCGCGGATCGCGGGGCAGCTCCGAAACCGCCCGCGCGATCGCCGGCGCGGCCAGGTTGACCGCGCAGGGGTCCGGCGGGGGCGGGGAATCCCCTGCCGCCCCGGATGATGTGGTGTCCGGTGCCGTGGTGTCCGGTGCCGTGGTGACCGGTGCCGTGGTGACCGGGTTGGTCGCCGGCATCGGGGTCTTTGACACCGTGGAGTCGCCCGAGCCGCACCCGGCGAGCAGCAGAACGGCGGCGAGCGCCGGTACCGCCGACGCGGCCGGTCTGGGAATCAGCGCCCGCCACACACCGCAGCAACCTACCGCCCAACTAGACTCCGTCCCAATGACAGCACCGCATACCTTCGCCGAATTGGGCGTTCACCCAGCGGTGCTGCAGGCCATCACCGACGTCGGCTACGAGACGCCCTCGGCCATCCAGGCCGCAACCATCCCGGCGCTGTTGGACGGCGCCGACGTCGTCGGCCTGGCCCAGACCGGCACCGGCAAGACCGCCGCCTTCGCCGTGCCGATCCTCTCGCGCCTCGATCCGGCCGAGAAGCACACCCAGGCGCTGGTACTCGCCCCGACCCGGGAGCTGGCACTGCAGGTGGCCGAGGCGTTCAGCCGCTACGCCGCGCACCTTCCGGGGGTGACCGTTCTGCCGATCTACGGCGGACAGTCCTACGCCGTGCAACTGGCCGGGCTGCGGCGCGGGTCGCAGGTGGTGGTCGGCACCCCCGGGCGGGTCATCGACCACCTCGAGCGCGGCACCCTGGACCTGTCGCGGCTGGACCACCTGGTGCTCGACGAGGCCGACGAGATGCTGCAGATGGGCTTCGCCGAGGACGTCGAGCGGATACTCGCCGACACCCCGGAGTACAAGCAGGTCGCGTTGTTCTCCGCGACCATGCCGCCGGCCATCCGCAAGATCACCGCCAAGTACCTGCACGACCCGGTCGAGGTGACCGTCAAGTCAAAGACCGCGACCGCCGAGAACATCACCCAGCGCTACGTCCAGGTCGCCGGACCGCGCAAGATGGACGCCCTGACCCGGATCCTCGAGGTGGAGCAGTTCGAGGCGATGATCGTCTTCGTCCGGACCAAGCAGGCCACCGAGGAGGTGGCCGAGAAGCTGCGGGCCCGGGGTTTCGCCGCGGCGGCAATAAACGGAGACGTGCCCCAGGCCGTGCGCGAGCGCACCATCGCCGCGCTCAAAGACGGTGCCGTGGACATCCTGGTCGCCACCGATGTTGCCGCCAGGGGCCTTGACGTGGAACGCATTTCGCACGTCCTCAACTACGACATCCCGCACGACCCGGAGTCCTACGTCCACCGTATCGGCCGCACCGGACGGGCCGGCCGCTCGGGCACGGCGCTGCTGTTCGTCTCGCCACGCGAACGCCACCTGCTCAAGAGCATCGAGAAGGTGACCCGCCAGCCCGTCACCGAGGTCGCGCTGCCGACCGTCGAGGACGTCAACGCCCAGCGGGTGGAGAAGTTCGGAGATTCGATCACCGGCGCCCTCGGCGGTCCCGGGTTCGACACCTTCCGCCGCCTCGTCGAGGCCTACGAGCGCGACAACGACGTGCCGATGGCCGACATTGCCGCGGCGCTGGCGGTGCTCAGCCGCGACGGCGCGGAGTTCCTCATGACCGAACCGCCGCCGCTGCCCGAGCGCAGGCGTCCGGACCGGGAGCGCCCCTGTCGCAAGGTGCGCGACGACCTTGCCACCTATCGGATCGCCGTCGGCAAGAGGCACAAGATCGGGCCCGGCGCTATCGTCGGGGCGCTGGCCAACGAGGGCGGCCTGCATCGCAGCGACTTCGGGCACATCACCATCAAGGGCGACTTCTCGCTGGTGGAACTGCCCGCCCGGCTGCCCAAGGAGGCGTGGCGCAAACTCGCCAACACGCGGATCTCCGGCGTGCTGATCGACCTCAAGCCCGACCGCGGCAGCTCGCCCCGTCGCAGCGGCCCATGACCGCGCAGGTCGACCAGGACGGGCTGGAGGCGGTCTCGACCGTCGACCGGATCCCGTCCCTGACCGGGGTGCGCGCGCTGGCCGCGCTGCTGGTGGTGGCGACCCACGCCGCCTACACCACCGGCAAGTACCCCCATGGGTTCGTCGGTCTGGTCTACTCCCGGATGGAGATCGGGGTGCCGATCTTCTTCGTGCTGTCCGGGTACCTGCTCTTCGGCCCCTGGGTGCGGACCGCCGTGGCCGGCGAGCCGGCGCCCTCGGTGCGCCGCTATGCCTGGCACCGGGTGCGCCGCATCATGCCCGCCTACGTGGTGACGGTCCTGGCGGCCTACGCGATCTACCACTTCCGGAACGCCGGACCCAATCCTGGCCACACCTGGGAGGGCTTGCTGCGCAACCTGACCCACACCCAGATCTACACCGACGACTACGCCTACTCCTACCTGCACCAGGGCCTGACCCAGATGTGGAGCCTGGCGGTCGAGGTCGCCTTCTACGCGACGCTGCCACTGCTCGCCTGGCTGCTGCTGGTGGTGGTGTGCCGCCGGCGCTGGCGGCCGGGGCTGCTGCTGGCCGGACTGGCGGCGCTGGCGCTGATCAGTCCGGCCTGGCTGGTGCTGGCCTACACCACCGACGTGCTGCCCGACGGGGCCCGGCTGTGGCTGCCGGGCTACCTGTCCTGGTTCCTCGCCGGGATGGCGTTGACCGTGCTCTCCGCTGTGGGGGTGCGGGTCTACTGGTTCGCGGCGGTGCCGCTGGCGCTGCTGTGCTACCTCATAGCCTGCACCCCGATCGCCGGCGAGGCCACCACCTCGCCGGCCGGCCTGGCGCAGGCGCTGACGAAGATGGCGTTCTACGCGGTGATCGCGGCTTTGGTGGTGGCCCCGCTCGCGCTCGGCGACTCCGGGCTGTACTCGCGGCTGCTGGCCAGCCGGCCGATGGTGTGGCTCGGGGAGATCTCCTATGAGATCTTCCTCGTGCACCTCATTGTGATGGAGATCGCGATGGTCAACGTGCTGGGATGGACCGTCTTCACCGGGTCAGCGCCGGCGCTGTTCGTCGTCACGGTGGCGCTGACCATCCCGGTGGCCTGGCTACTGCACCGGTTCACCCGGGTGCGCTCCTGACGCGGCCCGCCGAGCGTGTGGGGTGTGCAGTCCGGTGGGGCCTTTCGGCGGCGCAGGGCTCACGTTCGGCGCACCTCAGCGCAGGCTGACCGGGATCGAGAGCGGTCGCCGGACGTAGTTGCCGCCGGCCCAGACGATCCCGGACTCGTCGACCTCGATCTCCCGGCAGCGGGAGAGCAGCTCGCTGAGCGCCACCCGGGACTGCATCCGCGCGGCAGCAGCACCCAGGCAGTGGTGGGCGCCGTGGCTGAAGGTGAGGATGTTGCGCGGCCGGCGGCGAACGTCGAGGTCGCCGGAGTCCGGTCCGTACTGGCGCTCGTCGCGGTTGGCCGAGCCGTAAAGCAGCAGCACTTTTCGGCCCTCGGGGATCGTCACGCCGTCGACGGTGACGTCGGAGGTGACCATCCTGGCCAGGCCCTGCACCGGCGAGGTCAGCCGCAGGAACTCCTCCACGGCGTCGGGGATCAGCCCCGGGTCGGCCGCGAGCAGCGCGCGCTGGTCGGGGTTGCGCTCGAGCAGGTGCACCGCCCCGCCGAGCAGTCCGGTAGTGGTGTCGTTGCCGCCGGTGACCATCGTGAATGTGAACGCCAGGATCGACAGCAGTCCGGGGTTGTCGCCGTCGGTACCGAGGCCGGCGGCCACCAGGTGTGACACCGTGTCGTCGCCGGGGTCGCGGCGGCGCCGCTCGATGAGGTAGGTGAAGTAGCCCATCATCTCCAGCACCGCCTCGCCGGCACCGGCCACGCCGCCGGCCTCGGAGGCGGCCGCGACAATGGCCTCGGTCCAGCGGTCGAACCGGGCGCGGTCTGTCTCCGGCACCCCGAGGTAGTGCGCCACGACCATCGAGGGCAGCGGTTTGAACAACTCCGCGACGATGTCACCGCCGCCCGCAGTCCGCAGTCGCTCGATGCGCTCGACGACGAACTCGCGGACCTTCGGTTCGACGGCCTCGACCTGGCGCGGGGTGAACCCGCGGGCGACCAGGCGGCGGAACTCGGTGTGCGCCGGCGGGTCCTGCATGACCATCGGCGGGTTGTCCGCCAGGCCGATGAGTTCGAGTTCCCCGTAGTTCACGGTGAGGCCCTG
>CAYXOM010000052.1:0-2424 GCA_964466565.1 uncultured Mycobacterium sp. | reverse complement strand
CCAGCGCCGTCTCCGGAGCCATCGCCGCCGGGGTGTCCGGCGGCGGTTCGACGGCCACCGCGCCGGTGGCCAGCGCGAACACCGTATCGCCGTCGAGGGGGGTGTGCGCCGGGCGGATGGCGCGGGCCAGGCCGTCCTGGGCGGCCACCGCGACCCGCCGGCACCCCGCCGGGCTGAGGGCGGCGTCGGTGGCTACCACCGCGATGGTGGTGTTCAGCGGGCTGAGCCTGGCCGTGCGCTCGGCGTAGGAGGCGACCTGCGCGGCCGGCGGCGGGCGCAGACCGAACTCCCGGACCAGGTCGGCCATCCAGGGCAGGCCGGTGTGGGGGTCGACGACCGACCCCGCGCTGTTGACCGCGACGATGGCCCCGACCGTCACCCCGCTGTCCAGGACCGTCGAGGCGGTGCCCAGCCCGCCCTTGAGCACCCCGGCGCGCGCCCCGGTCCCCGCACCGACGCTCCCCAGGGCGAACGCGGTGCCCGCGGCCGCCGCCGCGGCGTAGCCGAACTCCGCGGTGGGCCGATTCGACCAGGCGCCGACCGGCAGGTCGAAGATCACCGCGGCCGGCACGATCGGAACGGTGCCGCCGTCCATGGCCACCCCGCGGCCGCGTTCCTCCAGCAGTGCCATCACGCCGTCGGCGGCGGCCAGGCCGAAGGCGCTGCCGCCGGTGAGTACCACCGCGTCGATGTGCCGGACGCTGTTGGCGGGGTCGAGCAGTTCGGTCTCGCGACTCCCGGGCGCACCGCCGCGCACGTCGCAGGCGCCCACCGTGCCGGCCGGGGCGAGGATGGCCGTCGTGCCGCACGCCCATCCGGTCCCGGGGAGCGGTCGCTGCGGGTCGGAGAAGTCGCCGGCCGTCGCGTCGGGATCGCAGCGGTGATGGTGGCCGACCACGATGCCGGACACGTCGGTGATCGAGCCACAGGTGGTGACCCGATCCGCCCGGCCACTCATCGGATGGGCTTGCCCATCAATCCCAGGACCAGATACTCCTGCAGGACGGTCAGCCACTGGTAGACGTCGAGATGGGTGGCCATCGGGTGGCCGGCGGGCAGGCGGTCGGGAAAGTCCGCCGAGATCCCCAGCATCGCGCCCAGGGACAGCCGCATGTCGTTGACCGCGGTGATCCAGGCGCCGGCGTCGGACTCGGTCAGCTCCACCCGCCCGCCGTCGGCCGGCAGGGTGTCCAGCAGCTGTCGCGCGGCGGCGACTTTGGCGTCGATGATCTCCGGCTCGTGCAGGCTGCGCAGCGTGCTGTTGGACATCTCCCCGATGTCGCCAGCGGCGGACTCCGAGACGAAGTCGGGCAGCAGCCGGCGCATCGTCGCGTCCTGGGGCGGTGCGCTGTTGCCGGTGCGGATGCCGGTCAGTTCCTGCAGCGGATCCGACGGCGCCGCGGACTGGCGGTCGTCGAGCATCTCCTGCATCGAGGTCGCCATCGTCCGCAGCAGGTTGGCCTCATGCCTGGCCAGCGCCGAGACAAAACGTGGACCCTCGGCGGAGTCGACCCGCCGCCACCTGCGCATCTTCCTAAACCCGCGCTCAGCGGTCCTGCTGCATGGTCGCCCACAGCCCGGCGGCGTGCAGCTTGGCGACGTCGACCTCCATCGCCTCCCGGGCACCCGAGGACACGACGGCCTTGCCCTCGGTGTGGACCTGCATCATCAGCTTCGTGGCGTGCGGCTCGCTGTAGCCGAAGAGCTTCTGGAAGACATAGGTCACGTAATTCATCAGGTTGACCGGATCGTCCCAGACGATGGTCACCCACGGCGCGTCGGTGTCGGTGAGCTGATCGGCCTCCCTGACCGCACTGGTCCCCGGCCGTGTCGGTGCCGCCGACGCTCCCATGGGCACCAGGATAGCGATGCGCGCGGTCCGGACCCCTCGCGATCCGGCGAGCCGATACCGTTGGCCTGTGAGAGTCCGGTGACACCCAGCACGGAAGGCCCGGCGAGCACCGCCCTGCTGACCGACCTCTACGAGCTGACAATGCTCTCGGCGGCATTGCGTGCGGGCACGGCCGGCCGGCGGACCCCCTTCGAGGTGTTCGCCCGCCGGCTACCCGAGGGCCGCCGCTACGGGGTGGTCGCCGGTACCGGCCGTCTGCTCGAGGCCGTGGGCGACTTCGTCTTCGACGCCGTGGCGCTCGAATTCCTGGAGGGCGTGGTCGACCCGGGCACGCTGGACTACCTGCGGGGCTTCCGCTTCGGCGGGGATATCGACGGCTTCGCCGAGGGCGAGTTGTACTTCCCCGGCTCCCCGGTGCTCTCGGTCACCGGCACCTTCGCCGAGTGCGTCGTCCTGGAGACCCTGGTGCTGTCGGTGCTCAACCACGACTCGGCGGTGGCCTCCGCGGCGGCGCGGATGGTCAGCGCCGCCGACGGGCGCCCGCTGATCGAGATGGGCTCGCGGCGCACCCA
>CAYXOM010000051.1:0-3393 GCA_964466565.1 uncultured Mycobacterium sp. | reverse complement strand
GCGGCTTGGCGTACTGGCCGGCGATCCGGGCCACCTTGACCACCGGCATCGAGGCACCGTAGGTGAGCACCACGGCCATCTGCAGCAGGGTCCGGATGTTGGCCCGGATGTGCGGTTCGGTGTTGTCGGCGAAGGTCTCGGCGCAGTCGCCGCCCTGAAGCATGAACGCCTCGCCGCGGGCCACCTCAGCCAGCTGACGCGAGAGCTTCTCGACCTCCGAGGCGACGGTGATCGGCGGCACGCTCTCCAGCACCGTCCGCATGGCCCCGGCCTGGCCGGCGTCCCAGCCGGGCTGCTGGGCGGCTGGCTTGGCCAGCGCGGCGTCCAGCCGCTCCCGTAGTTCGGCCGGCAGCGGCGGCAGCGCCGGCAGCTGGTCGATCGGTACGTCGACGGTCCAGTTCACGACGCCATCCTAACCGGCGGCCGGCGGTCGCCCGGTCCCGCTAGCTGGGCGAAGCCGCGCCTTGGCCCCGGCGCCCCCGGCCGGTGATCAGCTGGTAGCGCAGCAGATTGTGGCGGGCATCGACCAGGGCGTCGTGGGTGTCGGCCGGCCGGGCCGGCATCCGCGGGCAGCCGTGGTCCTCCCAGAGCTGACGCAGCTCGCGGGTGAATCTCGGGATCTGCGGGGGCAGGCTGGTCATCGGGCCCCACAGCTGGCAGAGCGCGACGTGGTCGTAGGCGCCGACCCAGGCCCACAGCTCGATGGGCTCGTCGCCGTCGACCCCGAGGAACTCCTCGAGGCCCTCCCGGATCTGCCGGCGGGAGCGCCACAGCCGCGACGCCGGGGGCGGCAGTTTGGGCAGCACGTGGGCGCGCACCCAGCGACCTGCCGACTCCGGGTCGAACTCCGCGGACACCGCGTAGAACTCGCGGCCGTCCTGGGCGACGACGGCGATCGAGATCAGGTCGATGATGCGGCCGTTGTCGATGAACTCGGTGTCGTAGAAGAAGCGCACCGCGACGCTATCCCCCGGCCCCGGCGGCGATCGGCGGGCCGGCGGACGGTTCGCCGGGGCGCGGGGCGGCGTGGACCTCGCGGTCGAGCTCGGCGTTGACCTCGGTGTCGTCGGGGAACCGGGGCTCGCCGGCCAGAACGTGCTGCAGCCACAGGTTGGCCTGGACGAAGGGGCGGCGGAGATACCGCTCGCGCTCCAGGGCGCGGCGCATCTTGTGGGGTTTGTCGTGATAGCGCCACCGGGCCCACGGCGCGTGCGGTCGCGAGAGCCGGATCGCCCCGACGAACAGCAACGGGGTGAGGAACATGCCGAGCAGGCCGGTCCACAGCTTTCCCTTGAGCAGCACCAGCACCGCCAGCGCGAGATTGAGTCCCGCCAGTGCGATGACGGTGATTCGCGCCCAGGGCGATTCGGCGTCGCGCCAGATGCCGACGTCGAACAGCGACAGCGGGTTGAAGCCCATCACCAGCAGTCCGGCCACCGCGGCCGCGACGAAGACGGCGTCCACCGAGGTTCTGCCGTCCTCGGACCAGTAGACGTCCTGCAGGTGCAGGATCAACGCGAACTCGTCGAGCACCAGGGCGGCGCCGATCCCGAAGAAGATCGCCGCCACGGTGAACTCGCGGACGGTCCCGGTGCCGGCCATCGTCACCATCGCCACACCCGAGACCAGTACCAGGACGACGCCGAACACCGCGTGGTGGATGTGCAGGCCTCCCCCGCGCCCTTCTTTGCCGTCGTTGCCAGACACCGAGATGTTGTGCGGCTGCCACCATTTGCGCGGCCCGGGCCGGCCTGCCGTCGCGCGGATGTAGCGGGTGATCGACCGGGTCACGAAGAACGTCAGGATGAACGCGATCAGGCACCACATCAGCGGTTCGCGGCCCGCCGCGACGACGTCGAGACGCAGATCGAGATGCGCGGATGCGGACACGGTGATGAAACTACCGGGCACCGCGGCCGTCCCGGGCTTCCGGCGCACCGATACCCTGAGCGGCCATGAGCGCACTGCGGTGGGCCGGGCGGACCGGCGTGGCGGCGGTGGTCGCCGTCGCCGTCTGGCGCATCACCGCCGACCTGCCCTACCGCATCGACACCGACGTCTACCGGATGGGCGGGCAGGCCTGGCTGGACGGCCGGCCGCTGTATCAGGGCCGGTTCGGCACCGAGATCGGGCTGAACCTGCCCTTCACCTATCCGCCGCTGGCGGCGATCGCATTCAGCCCGCTCGCGCTGGTGGGACAGCACGCCGCGGAGATCGCCGTCACCCTGGCCGGCCTCGCGGGGCTGACCGTGTCGGCAGCGATCATGCTGACCCGGCTGCAGGTGCCCGCCGGCATCGGCCGGGGATGGCTGGCGGCGGGCATCGCCGCCGCCGCGGCGCTGATGCTGGAGCCGGTCTGGTCGAACTTCCGCCTCGGGCAGATCAACATCATCCTGATGACGTTGGTGATCGCCGACTGCGTGCCGAAACGCACGCCCTGGCCGCGCGGCGTCCTGGTGGGCCTGGCGATCGCGCTGAAGCTCACTCCCGGGATCTTCCTGCTCTACTTCCTGCTGCGCCGCGATCTGCGGGCCGTGCTGTGGGCGGCCACCGGCTTCGCCGCAGCCACCGCGGTCGGGTTCCTGCTCGCCGGGCGGGACTCGGCCCGGTACTGGTCGGGCACCGTCGCCGAGGCGGACCGGGTCGGCAGCGCGGCGCTGAACACCAACCAGAACATCGCCGGCGCACTGGCCCGGCTAGACCTGGGCGAGGGCTTGCGGTCGGCTCTGTGGGTGTCGGCCTGCCTGCTCGTGGTGCTCCTCGCCAGCTGGGCGGTTCGCCGGGTGCTGGCCGTCGGCGAGCCCGTGCTTGCCCTGGCCTGTGTCGCCCTGCTGGGTCTGCTCGTCTCGCCGGTGTCGTGGTCACACCACTGGGTGTGGGCGCTTCCGGTGCTGATCGCCACCACGGTGGCAGCCATCCGGCGCCGCAACGCGCCGCTGGGCGTGCTGACGCTGGCGGGTGCGGCGCTGATGGTATGGCCGCCGATCGGACTGCTGCCCGAACACCGGGAGATCGGCGCCGCGGGGTGGCGCCAGCTGCTGGGGATGTCCTACGTGTGGTGGGCGCTGGCCCTGATCGCCGTCGCCGGGATCACGGTGACCCGGCGGGTCAGCCCGCCGCGGCCTGGGGAATACGCGCCGCGGGCGGAACCGGCGGTTCGGCCGTAGCCGGCGTGGTCGTAGCGGGCGGATCGCCCTTCTTCACCGTCGCCGCGTAGATGTCGACGTATTCCTGGCCGGACAGCTTCATCAGCTCGTACATCACTTCGTCGATGACGGCCCGCTCGATGAACCGGTTGCCGGCCATCCCGTCGAAGCGGGAGAAGTCCATCGGCGCTCCGAAGCGCACTGTGACCCGGCCGAAGCGCCACATCCGGGAGCCGGGCGGGTTGAC
>CAYXOM010000050.1:0-2628 GCA_964466565.1 uncultured Mycobacterium sp. | reverse complement strand
CGCCAGCGGCACGCCGAACCGGCACATGGTGGCCTCGGGGAACACCACCAGCCGGGCGCCGTCGCCGGCGGCCCGTCGGGTGTACCCGGCGACCAGATCCAGATTCGCCGCCGGGTCGGTGCCCGAGCGGATCTGCGCGCACGCCACCCGCATGCGCGTCAGCCTATCGGGGCGACGTCCGCCCACGGCACCGTGAGCATCGCGTCGCGCACGCCGCGCCGGGGTGCCGCCAGTGCCGGGTAGTCCGCGCGCAGCGACTCCAGCATCTCCCGCCACCGGGCGCGCGGCCCGAACGCCGAGTGGCCGGCCGCGCGGTCCCAGGCCCGGTCGGCGGCGGTCAGCAGCGAATGGATCGGCTGGCCCGCGACGTTGCGGTGGATGAGGACCTTCGGCAGCCGCTCGGCCAGATCGGAGGGCCGGTCGACGTGTCGGGGGTCGCAGGACAGCGTCAGCGACAGCGGGCCGTCGCGGTCGAGCAGCACCCAGGCGGCCCGACGGCCCGTCTCGTCGCAGGTGCCCTCGACGATCACCCCGGTCGGTGCCAGGGCGGCGGCCATCTGCCGCCAGGCGCCGTCGACGGCCTCCGGCGGGTACTGCCGCAGCACGTTGAAGGCGCGGACCAGAACCGGGCGCAGGCCGGCGAGTTCGAATCCGCCCAGCGCGAAGTCCACGCCGTCGCCGGTCGCCGCCGCGGCCGCCGCGACCCGCTGCGGGTCGATCTCCAGGCCGACCACCCGCAGGCCGGGCTCGACCGTGCGCAGCCGGGAGGCGAACTCCAGCGTGGTCACCGGCAGGCGTCCGTAACCGAGGTCGACGGCCAGTGGCTCCACGGCCGAACTCAGCGCGGCCCGCACCCGGGGCGAGCCGGCCAGCCAGCGATCGGCCCGGCGCAGGCGGTTGGCCGCGGTGGTGCCTCTGGTCGGCATGCCGACCGGCCGGTGCGTGCGGCTGCGGCGCTCAGCGGCGATGGCCGGCCACCCATTGCTCGGTGAACTCGCCCTCCGTGTCGAACAGCGTGCGCAGGCCGTTGACGATCAGGGTCTCGATCTGCCCGCCGATGATCGGGACCCGGACCGTGCAGGTCGTCTCCAGGCGCATTCGGCTGCCGGAGCCGGACTGCTCCAGCACGTACTCGCCGGTGATGTCGACCGGCACCGTGGGGACCAGCGCGCGGTAGGTGCCCAGGGCCTCCCGGCGTACGGCGTGCAGCGGGCCGAAGTGCTGCTCGCGGGTCACCACGAAGGTGCCGGGCAGCACCGGGCGGGCGACCGGCGGCAGGTCGGCGCCGCTGAGGATGTGCGCGAAGGTCACCTCCGTGCCGTCGGTCCCGCTCGCGAAGTGCGCGATCTCGGTGGTGGTGCCGTGCTCGCGGTAGAACACGACGAGATCCCGCCAGTAGTCGACGGTGGTGATGTCGCGGTAGAGGTCCTCCACCGCCACCCCGACCTCGACGGTGTAGACCATGCGCCGGGGCACGGCTAGCGTCTCTCGGCGATCCAGCCGGTGGTGAACTGCTGTTCGGAGATCAGCAGCAGCGAGAGCTGGTTGGCGATGAACTTTTCCAGCTTCCCGCCCACCAGCGGCACCCGGACTTCGACGCTGGCCCGGAAAGCCAACCGCGCCAGGGACTCCGAACCGGTCAGCTCCGCGGTCCCGGCCAGGTCCACCGGCGCGCCGGCGATACTGCCGGTCACCTCGGCCGTCGCCTGGGATTCCGTCAGCGCAGACCAGCTCTCCTCGCGGGTGATCGCCAGGTCCCCGCGGTGGAACTGGGTGACCAGCCCGGGCAGCCGGTCGGAGCGCAGCACCTCGGTGGTCACCACCTCGACGCTGCCGTCGGCGCCGACGTCCAGACGGTCCAGGGTGGCCTCGTCGGCGCCGGACCCGGCCAGCCGCGCACGCCAGTACCGCTCGTCGGCGAAGGTCCGGTGCACCTGCTCCACGCCGGCCCGGTAATCGGTCGCCATGTCGAATGCGCGGGGCATAGCTGGTGAGGCTACCGTTAGCGGTCGTGGCCGCTGAGAGCGAATTCGGTGGCGCACGCGTCGAGTACGGGGTACCGCTGGGGCCGCTGACCACGCTGCGGGTGGGCCCGGTCGCACGCCGGCTGGTCACCTGCGCCACCACCGATCAGGTGGTCGCCGCCCTCGGGGCGCTCGACCGCGACGGGGGACCGCTGCTGGTGCTCGGTGGCGGCTCCAACGTGCTGATCGCCGACACCCTCAGAGACCTCACCGTCGTGCGGCTGGCCAATTCCGGTTTCACCGTTCAGGCCGGACTGCTGCGGGTGCAGGCCGGAGCGGACTGGGACACCGTGGTGCGTCGTTCGATCGAGGCCGGTCTGGGTGGCCTGGAGTGCCTGTCGGGGATTCCCGGCTCGGCGGGTGCGACCCCGGTGCAGAACGTCGGCGCCTACGGGGTCGAGATCGCCGACCTGCTGACCCGGGTGCTGCTGCTGGACCGGCGCACCGGCGAGGTCGCCTGGTCGCCGGCGGGCGAACTGGGGATGTCCTACCGGCACAGCGTGCTGCGCAACTCGCCCGACGCCGTCGTGCTGGAGGTGGAGTTCGACCTCGATGCCGCCGGGCGCTCGGCGCCGCTGCGCTACGCCGAACTCGCCGCCGCACT
>CAYXOM010000049.1:0-3695 GCA_964466565.1 uncultured Mycobacterium sp. | reverse complement strand
CCGCCGGCGGGGTGGTCACCCGGTACGGGCAGCCGTTGACGTCCTGGGTCAGCGCCGGGTCGGCCCAGCCGACCGCGGGCGAGCCCGCCACCAGCAGAGTCGCCGCCAGGGCGGCAGTGCGCCGCAACCGGGTGATCGTCGCCATCGCCTGTGCAGGGTAGGCGATCGGGCGCCCGCCGCCGGGGAGCCGCGCTGGGGCGGCTGGGGTTCTTGAGGCAATTGTTACCGCGGGAGCGCGCAGTGCGCGACCGCCGGGTACCCGATGCTGCCCATCCACAGCCGGCCGCGGTGCTCCACCAGGCCGGTGACCACCCCGAAGTGCGGGTGCGTCATCCGCAGTCCGGCCACCGCGGCGCCGGTGCCGGGATCGAAGGCCACCGCCCAGACCTCGGGGGTGATCTGCGGCTGGAAGCGGTCGGGCAGTCGCCAGATCAGCTTGCGCAGCCACGGCGGGCGCGGCGCGAGGGCGTCGGCCGCGGCGTTGACCGGGCTGACCATCGCACACCAGATCCGCCCGTCGGACCCGGTGGAGATGTTGTCGGGCATCGCGTCGAGGTGCTCGGCCAGCACGGTGACGGTGCCGGCCTTCGGCCCCGACAGCCAGTACGTCGACAGCCGCCGCGCCTGGGTCTCGGCGAACACCAGCGCGGTGCCGTCGGCGGTGACGGTCAGCCCGTTGGCGAAGTACAGGTGCTCGAGCGCCGCGGTGACGGTTCCGTCCGGATCGCGCCGGAACAGCCCGCCGTCGCCGCGCGCCTCGAGGATCGCTCCTTTGAAGTGGGCGTAGCTGAACTTTGCGGTCGACTGCGTGAAATAGATTGTGCCGTCGGGCAGTTCGGCGACGTTGGAGCAGAACGTCAGGCGCCGGCCGGCGACCGAGTCGACCAGCGTCTCGATCCGCCCGGTGTCCCGGTCCATCGCCAGCAGCCCGCGCGGGCTGTCGCAGATCAGCAGCCTGCCGTCGCGGGACACCGCCAGACCCAGCGGCCGCCCGCCGGTGTCGCCCACCGTCCGCACCGCGCCGGTGTCGGGGTCGATCCGCACGATCCGCCCGTCGGCCAGTCCGGTCCACAGCGCCCCGTCGGCGTCGGCGACGACGTCCTCGGGCGCTTCGCCGCCCACCGGGACGATCGTCAGTTCGGCCGGACCGAAGTCCGGCAGCGGGCGCGCCGGCGGGGGCTGCCAGCGCACCGGGTCGACCGTCGGCTTGCCGGTGCTCATATCAGCCTGCTCGCCTCGCCGAGGACCCGGTGCAGGATCCGGTACATCTCGTCGAACTCGGCCGGGCCGCTGATCAACGGCGGCGCCAGCTGCACCACCGGGTCGCCGCGGTCGTCGGCCCGGCAGTACAGCCCGGCCTCGAACAGCGCGGTGGACAGGAACCCGCGCAGCAGGCGCTCGCTCTCGTCGTCGTCGAAGGTCTCCCGGGTGGCCTTGTCCTTGACCAGCTCGATCCCGTAGAAGAAGCCCTCGCCGCGCACGTCGCCGACGATCGGCAGCTCCAGCAGCTGCTCGAGGGTGGCCCGGAACACCGGGGCGTTGGCCTTGACGTGGTCGTTGACGCCCTCCCGGTCGAAGATGTCGAGGTTGGCCAGCGCCACCGCCGCCGACACCGGGTGCCCGCCGAAGGTGTAGCCGTGCCCGAAAACGGTTCTGCCGTCGTCGAACGGCTCGAACAGCCGGTCGCTGGCGATCATCGCTCCGATCGGGGAGTAGCCCGAGCTCATCCCCTTGGCGCAGGTGATGATGTCGGGGACGTAGCCGAAGTCGTCACAGGCGAACATCGACCCGATCCGGCCGAACGCGCAGATCACCTCGTCGGAGACCAGCAGCACGTCGTAGGCGTCGCACACCTCGCGGACCCGGTCGAAGTAGCCCGGCGGCGGGGGGAAGCACCCGCCGGCGTTCTGCACCGGCTCCAGGAACACCGCGCACACCGTGTCGGGGCCCTCGAACTCGATGGCCTCGGCGATCCGGTCGGCGCAGTACTCGCCGAAGGCCTTGGCGTCGTGCCGGTAGGGCTCGGGGGCGCGGTAGAAGTTGGTGTTGGGCACCCGGAAGCCGCCCGGAGTGAGCGGTTCGAACGGCTTCTTGAAGTCGGGCAGGCCGGTGATGGCCAGCGCGCCCTGCGGCGTGCCGTGGTAGGCGATCGCCCGGGAGATCACCTTGAACTTGCCGGGCTTGCCGGTCAGCTTGAAGTACTGCTTGGCCAGCTTCCAGGCGCTCTCCACGGCCTCCCCGCCGCCGGTGGTGAAGAAGACCCGGTTGAGGTCGCCCGGCGCGTAGCCGGCCAGCCGGGCGGCCAGTTCGATGGCCGGCGGGGTGGCGTAGGACCACAGCGGGAAGAAGTCCAGCGTCTCGGCCTGCTTGGCGGCCGCCTGGGCGAGTTCGGCCCGGCCGTGGCCGATCTGCACGGTGAACAGGCCCGAGAGCCCGTCGAAGTAGCGCCTGCCCGTGGTGTCCCAGATGTAGACGCCCTCGCCGCGGCTGATGATCGGCGGGGTGATGCCGTGGCCATGGCGGGCGAAGTGGCCCCACAGGTGGCGGTTGGCCTTGGCGGCGAGGTCGTCAGTCATCGGGTGCCCCAATTGTAGTGTTGCTTCACGAGTTTGAGATAGACGAGGGTCTCGGTGGAGATCACTCCCTCGACCGCGCGGATCTCGGTGTTGAGCAGGTCGAGCAGCTCGGCGTCGTTGCCGCAGACCACCTCGACGATGGCGTCGAACGTGCCCGCGGTCAGCACCGCGTAGGTCACCCGGTCGATCTCGGCGAGCCGGTCGGCGACCTTCACCGCGTCGCCCCGGCAGCGCACGCCGATCATCGCCTGGCGGGCGAAGCCGAGTTGCAGCGGATCGGTCACCGCGACGATCTGCATCGCGCCGCCGTCGGTCAGCCGCGCCACCCGCTGGCGGACCGCGGCCTCCGACAGCCCCACCGACTTGCCGATCGCGGCGTAGGACCGCCGGCCGTCGCGCTGCAGTTCCTCGATGATCGCCTTCGACATCGCGTCCAGATGCCGCATCGAGTCCCGCATCCCCCGATTCTGCACGGAATCAGTCGTTGCGGGCAATCGAACCGGCGGAATGCGTAGGATCCCCGGCATGATCGCGAGCAGCTGGATCGACGGCGCGCCGGTCACCACCGGTGGCGCCGCGCACCGGGTGGTCAACCCCGCCGACGGCTCGACGGTGGCCGAAATGGCGCTGGCGACACCCACCGACGTGGACGTGGCGGTGGCCTCGGCGCGCGCCGCGCTGCCCGGCTGGTCGCGGGCCACCCCGGCCGAGCGGTCGGCGGTGCTGTTCGCCCTGGCCGGGTTGCTCGAGACCCACGCCGGGGACCTGGTGGCCGAGGAGGTCGCCCAGACCGGCAAGCCGGTGCGGCTGGCCACCGAGTTCGACGTGCCGGGCAGCATCGACAACGTCGCCTTCTTCGCCGGGGCGGCCCGCCACCTCGAGGGCAAGGCCGCCGGGGAGTACTCCGCCGGCCACACCTCCTCGATCCGGCGCGAGGCGGCCGGCGTGGTCGCGACCATCACGCCCTGGAACTACCCGCTGCAGATGGCGGTCTGGAAGGTGATCCCGGCGCTGGCCGCGGGCTGCTCCGTGGTGATCAAGCCGGCCGAGCTGACCCCGCTGACCACCCTGACACTGGCCCGGCTCGCCTCGCGGGCCGGCCTGCCCGACGGGGTGCTC
>CAYXOM010000048.1:0-7039 GCA_964466565.1 uncultured Mycobacterium sp. | reverse complement strand
CGCCGCGGCACTGCGCCGGCTGCTGGCCCGACGCAGCCCCGAGCACCTCGACGCCGACGGCTGGCGGGCGATCGACGCAGCGGAGTCGGCGCGCGGGCGCCGTACGGGCCGGCCCCGGGTGAAATTCACCACGGTGCCCGAGCTGCTCGCCGCGGCGGAGTCCGCGCGCGCGCGGCACGGCAGGCGGGCGCGGCGCTGAGAGCCGCTCAGGCGTGGGAGATCGCGTCCCAGCCGGCCACCGACTCCGGTGACCGCGGCGCGGCCCCGACGTAGACCGCCGCCGGACGGATCAGCTTGCCGAGCCGCTTCTGCTCCAGAATGTGGGCACACCAGCCTGCGGTGCGCCCGCAGGTGAACATCGCCGGCATCATCGACGGCGGGACCTCGGCGAAGTCCAGGATGACCGCGGCCCAGAACTCCACGTTGGTCTCGATGGCCCGGTCGGGCCGGCGCTCGCGCAACTCGGCCAGCGCGGCCTGCTCAAGCGCCGCGGCGACCTCATAGCGGGGCGCGCCCAGCAGCCGGGCGGTCGCGCGCAGCACCCGCGCCCGCGGGTCCTCGGCCCGGTAGACCCGATGGCCGAACCCCATCAGCTTCTCGTGGCGGTCCAGGATCCCGCGCACCACCGCCCGCGGGTCGCCGGTGCGTTCGGTTTCGGCGATCATCGGTATCACCCGGGCCGGCGCCCCGCCGTGCAGCGGCCCGCTCATCGCGCCGACCGCGCCGGACAGGGCCGCGGCGACGTCGGCGCCGGTGGAGGCGATCACCCGGGCGGTGAACGTCGAGGCGTTCATCCCGTGTTCGGCCGCCGACACCCAGTAGGCGTCGATCGCCGCCACGTGGCGCGGATCGGGTTCGCCGCGCCAACGAGTCATGAACCGCTCGGTCACCGTGGCGCACTCGTCGACGACCCGCTGCGGCACGGCCGGCCGGCCGAGTCCGCGGGCGGACTGTGCCACATACGACAGCGCCATCACCGACGCCCGGGCCAACTGCTCGCGGGCGGTCGCGTCATCGATGTCCAGCAGCGGTGGGTAGCCCCAGATCGGGGCCAGCATCACCAGTCCGGCCTGCACGTCGACGCGGACGTCACCGGAGCGGATCGGCAGCGGAAACGGCTCGGCCGGTTGCAGTCCGGTGCCGAAGCTCCCGTCGACCAGCAACTCCCACACGTCGCCGAAGGTGACCCGGCGCTCGACGAGATCCTCGATGTCCACGCCGCGGTAGCGCAGCGCCCCGCCGTCCTTGTCGGGTTCGGCGATCTCGGTGGTGAACGCGACCACGCCCTCCAGGCCGGGCGCGAAGTCGTCCGGGAGGACCGTCATGGCCCCAGATTGTGTCACCCGGCGGCCGGCCACCCGACCCCGCCTCCGGGGGCGCGGCGGTCGGATCCGGTTCGGATACGGTGGGGCCGTGGCCCAACGCGATCACCCGGCCCCGGCCGACCGCCTGGCCGCGATGCGGGTCGAGTACGGATCGGTGGAGAAGGACGGCAGCAGCGACCTCGACGCCGACTGGCTCGCCGATGGGTGGCTGACGCTGCTGCACAGCTGGATCGACGACGCCGAACGGGCCGGGGTCGCCGAGCCCAACGCGATGGTGCTCGCGACCGTCGACGCCGGGCTGCCGGTGACCCGGACCGTGCTCTGCAAGAGCGTCGACGCCACGGGCGTCACGTTCTACACCAACTACGACTCGGCCAAGGGGTCCCACCTGGCGGCCACCCCGTTCGCGTCGGTGACGTTCCCCTGGTTCGCCCTGGGCCGGCAGGTTCATGTGCGCGGACCGGTCGCCCGCGTCAGCGCCGCCGAGACCGCCCGGTACTGGGCCCGCCGCCCGCGGGGGTCGCAGCTGGGCGCCTGGGCCTCGGCGCAGTCCAGCCTGGCAGGCTCGCGCTCGGAACTGCTGGCCCGCCTGGCGGAGTGCACCGAGCGGTTTGCCGGGCACGACGAGATCCCCGTCCCGCCGCACTGGGGCGGGTACCGGATCGCCCCGCAGGTGGTGGAGTTCTGGCAGGGCCGGGAGAACCGCATGCACAACCGGATCCGGGTGCGCCTCGACGGCACCGCCGAGGTCGTCGAGCGCCTGCAGCCCTGAGCAGCGGTAACCCGCCCCCCCGGCAGCGCGGGTCGGCGATAGGGGCTACCGTCGGCTCCGACGCGCGGTAGCTTGGGCCTGTCGCGCGGGGAGCCGCCGAACAGCGCTAGAAGGGGTGCTTGTGGTACCGAACGAAGACACCGCCAGCCTTCGCTATCCCGGCGGGGAGATCGACCTGCAGATCGTGCGGGCCTCCGAGGGCGCCGACGGGATCGCGCTGGGGCCGCTGCTGGCCAAGACCGGCTACACCACCTTCGACCAGGGCTTCGTCAACACCGCCGCCACCACGAGCGCCATCACCTACATCGACGGCGACGCCGGGATCCTGCGCTATCGCGGCTACCCGATCGAGCAGCTCGCCGAGAAGTCGACCTTCATCGAGGTGAGTTACCTGCTGATCTACGGCGAACTGCCCAGCGCCGAGCAGCTCGCGGAGTTCACCAACCTGATCCAGCGGCACACCATGCTGCACGAGGACCTCAAGCGCTTCTTCGACGGCTTCCCGCGCAACGCCCACCCGATGCCGGTGCTGTCCAGCGCGGTCAACGCGCTGAGCGCCTACTACCAGGATTCGCTGGACCCGATGGATCACGACCAGGTCGAGCTGTCCACCATCCGGCTGCTGGCCAAGCTGCCGACCATCGCGGCCTACTCCTACAAGAAGTCGGTCGGGCAGCCGTTCCTCTACCCGGACAACTCCCTGACGCTGGTGGAGAACTTCCTGCGGATGACCTTCGGGCTGCCCGCGGAGCCCTACACCCCGGACCCGGAGATCGTTCGCGCCCTGGACATGTTGCTGATCCTGCACGCCGACCACGAGCAGAACTGTTCGACCTCCACGGTGCGGCTGGTGGGCTCGTCGCAGGCCAACCTGTTCACCTCGATCTCCGGCGGCATCAACGCGCTGTGGGGACCGCTGCACGGCGGGGCGAACCAGTCGGTGCTGGAGATGCTCGAGGGGATCCGGACCGAGGGCGGTGACGTGCACAGTTTCGTGCGCAAGGTCAAAAACCGCGAGGACGGCGTCAAGCTGATGGGCTTCGGCCACCGGGTCTACAAGAACTACGACCCGAGGGCCCGGATCGTCAAGGAGCAGGCCGACAAGATCCTCGGCAAACTTGGCGGCGACGACGAGCTGCTCGACATCGCCATCTCGCTGGAGGAGGTGGCGCTCACCGACGACTACTTCATCGAGCGCAAGCTCTATCCCAATGTCGACTTCTACACCGGCGTGATCTACCGCGCGATGGGATTCCCGACCCGGATGTTCACGGTGCTGTTCGCCCTGGGCCGGTTGCCGGGCTGGATCGCGCACTGGCGCGAGATGCACACCGAGCCCACCAAGATCGGCCGCCCGCGGCAGGTCTACACCGGCTACGGCGAACGCGGCTACCAGACTCTGGGAAGCCGCTAGCGCAGGGAGATCTGCTCGAGCACCGCCATCGCGGCGTTGTGCCCGCCGATGCCCGACACCGCGCCGCCGCGCCGGGCCGCCGAACCGCATAGCAGAACCCGGGGATGGCCGCTGTCCACCCCCCACCGCCGGGCCGGGGTGTCCAGCGCGTCCTCGTCAGCGGCGAACGGCCAGGACAGATCCCCGTGAAAGATGTTGCCCCCGGTCAGCCCCAGCTCCGCCTGCAGGTCCGTGGTCGTCTTGGTCTCGATGCACGCCCGGCCGTGGGTGTCGGACATCAGCACCGAGGCGACCGGTTCGGCCAGCACCGCGTCCAGCGAGGCCAGGACGGCGTCGGTGAGCCGCTCCCGAACGGTATCGGGATCGCCGCGCTGCAGCTCATCGGGAACCTGCAGCGCGAAGGCGGTCAGGCTGGCCGCGCCGGCGTCGCGCAGGGAGTCGGACAAAATGGCCGGGTCGGTCAGGGAGTGGCAGTAGACCTCGCACGGCAGCGGGGCGGGCAGCTCGCCGCCGGCCGCGGCGCGGTAGGCGGCCCCGAGTTGCGACCACGTCTGGTTGACGTGGAATGTGCCGCCGAAGGCCTGCTCGGCGGTGACGCCGCCGTCACGCAGCCGCGGCAGCCGGCGCAGCATCATGTTGACCTTCACCTGTGAACCGCCGGCCAGCGGCGGAGCGTCCTCGCCGAGCAGGCCCGACAGCACCACCGGGGTGACCCCGGCCAGCACGAATCGGCCCGCCACCTGTCGCTGTGCGCCGCGGTGACGGTAGGTCACCCGGCCGTCGGGGTCCACGGCGACGACCTCGGCGCCGGTGATCAGCTCGGCCCCGCGCCGTCGGGCCGCGGTGGCGAGGGCGCCGCTGAGCGCTCCCATGCCGCCCACCGGGACGTTCCACTCGCCGGTGCCTCCGCCGAGCACGTGGTAGAGCAGGCAGACGTTCTGGCGCAGGCTGGTCTCGTCGAGCCGGGCGAAGGTCCCGATCAGCGCGTCGGTCGCGATCACCCCCCGCACCAGGTCGGAGTCCACCGCGGCGGTGATCGCCGCCGCGATCGGAGTCTCGACCAGTGCCTCCCAGGCCCGCCCGGCTCCGGGCGAACCCGCCGAGAGCACCAGTCGGCGGGCCTGCGCGCGGGTGGGCAGCGGCGCGGTCAGGGTGGGCCACAGCGGGGCGGTGACCGTCCGGCAGAGCCGGTAGAACTCCGCGAAGCCGGCCTCGTCGGCCGCCGCGCCGATGCCGGCAAAGGTCGACCGCCCTCCGATGAGCAGGCCGCGACGCCCGCCGGCGGAGGGGTCGGGGGTGTAGGAGGCGTACCGGCGGCGGGCCAGCCGGACCGTGAGGCCCAGATCGTCGAGGATGCGCCCCGGGAGCAGGCTGACGAGGTAGGCGTAGCGGGACAGCATCGCGGGCACGCCCTCGAACGCCGCGGCCGACACCGCCGCGCCGCCGAGGCCGCCGAGCCGTTCGAGCAGGCGCACCCGCAGGCCCGCCCCGGCCAGATAGCCGGCGGCGACCAACGCGTTGTGCCCGCCGCCCACGACGACGACGTCCACGGAGTCGGTCCGGTGAGCGGGCATGCCCCACCGTAGAACCGGGCGGGCCGCCGCGCTCTCCCGGTGGAGCCGGTCAGGCGCTAGCGTGGGCGCCGTGAGCGGAAAGCCTCAAGTCGAGTTCCCCGAAGGCCCGCCGCCGGACTCCCTGGTGATCACCGACCTGGTGGTCGGAGAGGGGCCGGAGGCCACTGCCGGCGCCACCGTCGACGTGCACTACGTCGGCGTGGAGTACGACACCGGGGAGGAATTCGACAGCTCCTGGGACCGCGGCGAGTCGATCTCCTTCCCGCTGCGGGGCCTCATCGCGGGCTGGCAGGAGGGCATCCCGGGGATGCGGGTCGGCGGCCGCCGCCGTCTGGTGATCCCGCCCGAGCAGGCCTACGGTCCGGCCGGCGGGGGCCACCGGCTCGCCGGCAAAACCCTGATCTTCGTCATCGACCTGCTGGGGACCCGGTAGGCGCGATGCGCGGGCAGAGCGGGCACGGTATCGTGCTCCCGTTCGACTAGCCCACGCCCCGCCGAGGGGTCGAGTGAGGGGGAACCGATGACGGGTTCCGACGACCCGCTGTTCCCCGCCGCCACCACCGAGTGGCGCACCGAGTCCCGGTTCTACCGGCGCTCGCCGGGATGGGGCTGGCTGCTCGGGCTGCTGCTGGTCCCCCTGCTGTTCGGCTGGCTGGGCCTGCAGGCCAAGCCCGAGGTCTCCGGTCCGAACCTCGGGGGTGCCCCGTCGGTCTCGATGCCGTCGATGCCGTCGATGCCCTCCCTCAACTTCGCGCCGCTGTCGATCCTGCGCAACGGCAACGACTTCACCCTCTCGGGCACCCTGCCCGACCTGTCGGTCAAGAGCGGGTTGCTTGACGCGCTCAAGGCGGCGTTGGGCCCCGGGGTCAACCTGATCGACAAGATCGACATCAAGGGCGGCGTGAGCGCGCCCGATCTCTCCGGCATCGGCGCACTGATGACCGCCGCCGCCGACATCCCCGACGTCGACTTCCGGGTCGAGGGCTCCACCATGACGCTGACCGGGACCGCGCCGTCGCAGGAGGTCAGGGCCGCCGTCGGCGACGCCGCCAAAACCGGCTGGCCCGGGGTGCAGGTGGTCAACAACATCACGGTGACGGCCGCGGCCTCCGGTGGCTCCTGCGAGAACCTGCAGTCCGACATCACCGCGGCGCTGAGCGCTGCGATCAACTTCGGTACCGACGGCACGACGCTCACCGAGGCGAGCCGCCAGACGCTGGCCGGGGTGGCCGCGGCCGTCAAGGCCTGCCCGGACGCCCGGATCGCCGTGACCGGCTACACCGACAACACCGGCGGCGACGCGATCAACATCCCGCTGAGCGACCGCCGGGCCAAGTCGGTGGGTGATTACCTAGTCTCCCAAGGGGTTCCGGCCCAGTCGGTGACCACCAAGGGCGAGGGCGCGGCCAACCCGGTCGCCAGCAACGACACCGCGGCCGGGCGTGCCGAGAACCGGCGCGTCGAGATCACGGTCGGCTAGGAGAGGTTCGCAGATGGATTTCGTGGTTCAGTGGTTGTGGTACCTGCTGGCCTTCCTGGTCGGTTCGGCCCTCGCCTGGGTGATCACCGTGCTGACCGTGCGCCGGTCGAGCCGGGAAGAGGCCATCGCCGACTTCCCCACGGGCGCCCGCGAGATTGGAGCACGTCGATGAGCGGGGTGAACTGGTGGCTGATGCTGCTGGCGTTTCTGCTCGGCGCGGTCCTGACCTTCGCGATGACGATCCGCCGGGTCACCCGCGAGGTTCCGGTGGGTGTTGCCGCCGCGACCGGCGGTGCCGCGGCGACGCTGACCGGCGTGGCGGGCAAGGTCGCCGAGAAGGCCGGCAATGTGATCGAGAAGGCGGAGGGTGCCGCAGCCGAGACCGGAGAATTCGCCGGGCGGGTCGCCGAGCGGGCCGAGCAGGCCGAGCAGGCCGTCGCGGCGAAGCTCGGCGACGTCCTCGAACGCGACCCC
>CAYXOM010000047.1:0-14508 GCA_964466565.1 uncultured Mycobacterium sp. | reverse complement strand
CCCCCGCCCCGGCCCCGACGGTGCGGGACGTGGCCGCCGCGCTGCGGGAGTCGGCCGAGGGCGCCGCCCGCCTGGTCCCCACGCTGTCGGGTTACCGGGCCGGCCTGCTGGCGTCGATCGCCGCCGCCTGCACCACCGCCCACACGGTCGGACTGACCCCGCCGAGACGATTTCCCCGATGACCACGCCGAGCACCGCACCGGACTCGCCGGAACCGGCGGCGGACCCGAACCGTCCCGCGCCGGGCGACCTCGGCGCGCTGTTCGACGCCGTCGCCGTCGAACACGCGACCATCTACGGCTACGGCGTGGTCTCGGCACACAGCCTGCCGATCCGCAACGAGATGATCTCGGAGGCCCTCGAGGAGCACCGCGCCCGCCGGGAGGTCGCGACGGCGATGCTCACCGAACGCGGGGCGGCGGCGCCGCTGCCGGCGGTCGGCTACCAGCTGCCCATCGAGGTCGACTCCCCCACCGACGCGGCCAGACTCGCCGCCCGGATGGAGGACGACTGCGCGGTCGCTTGGCGGGCGGTGGTCGAACAGGCCGAGTCCGAACAGGACCGCGAGTTCGGACTGACCGCTCTGACCCAGTGCGCGGTCCTGGCGGCGCGGTGGCGGCGGGTGTTCAACGCCTGGCCGGTGACGCGGGCCTTCCCCGGCGGCGCGGAGTAGTCACCCCAGAGCCCCGGAGATCTCCGCGGGCGCCCCGGCCACCGGGATCAGCCGGGTCTCCCCGGAGAACCGGTCACGCAACTCCACCACGCCCTCGG
The DNA here is from genome assembly GCA_964466565.1 of uncultured Mycobacterium sp. GTDB lineage: Bacteria > Actinomycetota > Actinomycetes > Mycobacteriales > Mycobacteriaceae > Mycobacterium. Next base: position 13,737 of record CAYXOM010000047.1, on the reverse strand, counting down.
CCCAGCCCCGGCCGACTACGACGATCCAGGGCATCCCGAGCAGTTCGGCGTCCTTGAACTTCACCCCCGGCGACGCGGCCCGGTCATCCAGGAGGACCTGGTGCCCCCGGCCGTCGAGGTCGGCGGCCAGCACCTCGGCGCCGGCCCGCGCCTCGGGGTCCTTGTTGGCGATCACCACGTGAACGTCGAACGGCGCCACCGTGGCCGGCCAGCGCAGCCCGAGTTCGTCGTGGTGCTGCTCGGCGATCACCGCCACCAGCCGCGAAACCCCGATCCCGTAGGAGCCCATCGTCAGCCGCACCGGCTTGCCGTCCTCCCCGAGGACGTCCACCTCGAAGGCGTCGGTGTACTTGCGACCCAGCTGGAAGATGTGCCCGATCTCGATTCCGCGGGCGCTGACCAGCGCGCCGGCACCGTCGGGCGACGCGTCCCCGTCGCGCACCTCGGCAGCCTCGATGGTGCCGTCCGGGGTGAAGTCGCGGCCGGCCACCAGCCCCACCACGTGCTTGCCGGTCTCGTCGGCTCCGGTGATCCAGCTCGTCCCGGTCCCGACCCGCGGATCGACGAGATAGCGAACACCGTTTGCGGCCAAGCCCTTCGGGCCGATATAACCCTTCGCGAGGAAGGGGTTCCCGGCGAAGTCGGCCTCCTCGAGCAGGGCGTACTCGGCCGGGTCGAGCGCCGCCCCGAGTCTCTTGTCGTCGATCTCACGGTCCCCGGGCAGGCCGATCGCCAGCAGTTCCCACTCCCCCCCGGGCCGGCGGACCTTGAGCATCACGTTCTTGAGGGTGTCTGCCGCGACCACCGTGCGCCCCAGACCCGCGGAATTGGCCCAGTCCACCAGCGTGGCGATGGTCGGGGTGTCGCCGGTGTCGTGGATCTGCGGTTGGGGCAGCGAGTCGAACGGCACGGGTGCGGGTGCGGCCGTCCGGACCGCCTCGACGTTGGCCGCGTAGCCCGATTCCGCGCAGCGCACGAAGGTGTCCTCGCCGATATCGCTCTCGGCCAGGAACTCCTCGGACGCGCTGCCGCCCATCGCGCCCGAGACTGCCGAGACGATGACGTAGCGGACCGCCATGCGGGCGAACATCTTCTGGTAAGCCTCGCGGTGGGCGAGGTACACCTCGGCCAGCCCGGCGTCGTCGACGTCGAAGGAGTAGGAGTCCTTCATGACGAACTCCCGGCCCCGCAGGATTCCGGCACGCGGGCGCGCCTCGTCGCGGTATTTGGTCTGGATCTGGAAGAGCAGCAGCGGAAAGTCCTTGTAGGAGCTGTACTCGCCCTTGACGGTGAGGGTGAACAGTTCCTCGTGGGTGGGACCGAGCAGATAGTCGTTGTCGCGGCGGTCGGTCAGCCGGAACACGCCCTTGCCGTATTCGGTCCAGCGGTTGGTGGTCTCGTAGGGGGCCCGCGGGAGCAGCGCCGGGAACAGGATCTCCTGCCCGCCGATGGCCACCATCTCCTCGCGGACGATCTCCTCGATGCGGCGCAGCACCCGCAGGCCCAGCGGCAGCCAGCTGTACAGGCCGGGTGCGATGGCCCGCACGTAGCCGGCCCGGATGAGCAGTTTGTGGCTGGGCACCTCGGCGTCGGCCGGGTCGTCGCGCAGGGTGCGCAGGAACAGCTCGGACATGCGGGTGATCACAGCGGGCCAGCTTAGCCACCCACTGCCGCGGCTAGAGTTCGCCGGCCTCGACCGCCTCGCGGGTGTGCTGGGCCACCGCGATCTGGCGCGCGGAGAAGCCGATCCAGAAGGCGCTGATCCCGACCAGGACGGCGACCGCGGCGATCCACAGCAGCGAGTAGGTGTAGCCGGCATCGAGGGCGTCGAGTTGGGCGGGGGTCATGTCGGCGACCGGACCGGTGGTGCCGCCCAGGTACAGCGTGCGCGAGATCTGCACCGCCTGGATGACCACGAGCACCAGGGGGCCGCCCAGGTTCTGGGCCATCAGCGTGATCGCGCTGACCGGCCCGATCTCCCGCGGGCCGACCTCGGCCACCGCGCACAGCGGGAGGATGACGGAGATCACGCCGATGCCGAAGCCGCCGACCACGATGGGCACCAGCAGGTCCGGGAAGTACGGGATGGTGCGGGTCAGGGTGGACCCGTAGATCATCGCGGCGAGCACCAGGGCGCCGCCGCCGATGATCAGCCACCGCGGCGCGATGTGCGGCGCCAGCCGGGCGGTGATGACGTTGCCCAGCCCGAGCGCGAGTGCGAACGGGATGAACCCGATACCGGCCTGCAGGGCTGAATAGCCCAGCACGTCCTGCACGTAGAGACCGATCATCACCGTCAGCGTCAGCAGCACGCCACCGGCGAGGAACAGCGAGGTGAACGTCATCACCCGGTTGCGGTCGCCGAACAGCGACAGCGGCACCAGGGGGTGGTCGGCGGTGCGCTCCCAGAGCAGGAAACCCAGCCCCAGCAGCACCGCCGCCACGCCGGCGCCGATCACCCACGGGTCGGTCCAGCCGCGCGGCGGCCCCTGGGTGAACACCAGCACCGCGGCCGCGCAGCCCGAAGTGGCCAGCAGTGCCCCGGTGACGTCGAGCTTGAGCCGTTCGTGGCGGGTCTCCTCGAGCCGGGTCAGCGCGATCCAGATGATCAGCGCGCCGATGGGCAGGTTGATCAGGAAGGCCAGCCGCCACGAGATGACCGTCAGCGCTCCGCCGATGACCAGCCCCAGCACCGATCCGAGTCCCTGCATGGCGGCCGACATGGCCATCGCCCGGTTGCGGGCGTGCCCGACGGCGTAGGTGGTCGCGATCAGCGCCAGCCCGGTCGGGGCGGCCACCGCCGCCCCGATGCCCTGCACCGCGCGGGCGCCGATCAGCAGCGGCCCGTCGGTGGCCAGACCGCAGGCCATCGACGCGATGGTGAAGACACCGACCCCGGAGATGAATGCCCGCTTGTGGCCGATCGCGTCGCCGACCCGGCCGCCGAGCAGCAGCAGCCCGCCGAAGGTCAGCACGTAGGCGGTGATCACCCAGCTCTTGCCGGCATCGGAGAGTCCCAGTTCGGCCTGCATCCGCGGCAGGGCCACGATCACGATGGTGCCGTCGAGGGTCGCCATCAGCTGCATGCCGGTGATCGCGAAGATCGCGACCCCCAGCACGCTGGAGGCGAGCGGGCGGGCCGGCGGTTGCGGAACGCTCTGGCCGACCATGGCTGATTACCCTACCCAGGGCCGCGGGGCCGGCCGGCCGGCCGCGGACGCAGGACCGGGTCAGATCTCGCCGGCGTCCAGGGCGTCCTTGGTCTCCTGGGCCTGGGCCACCTGCGCGGCGGTGTACCCGATGAACAGCGCGACGCCGCCGACGACGACGGCGACCCCGGCGACCCACAGCAGCCCGTAGGTGTAGCCCTGGTCGAGCGCATCGAGCTGTTCGGGGGTCATCCGCGTCACCGGGCCGGTGGTGCCGCCCAGGTAGAGGGTGCGGGAGGTGATGACGGCCTGGACGATGGCCAGGACCACCGGGCCGCCCAGGTTCTGCAGCATCAGCGCGATCGCCGACACCGGGCCGATCTGGTCGGGGCCGACCCCGGCGATCGCCGACACCGTCAGCGGCACGACGATCATGCCGATGCCCAGCCCGCCGACCACGATCGGAATCACCAGGTTCGGGAAGTAGGGGATTCCGCCGTTGAGGGTGGAGCCGTAGACCATGGCGCCGAGGACCAGCACACCGCCGGCGATCACCAGCAGCCGGGGCGGGAAGAACGCCACCAGTTGGGAGGACACCGCGAGCCCGACGCCCAGCGCGACGACGAAGGGGATGAAGCCGATCCCCGCGCGCAGCGCGCTGTAGCCCATGATGTCCTGTACGTAGAGCCCGATGAGGACGGTCAAGGTGAACATCACCCCGCCGGCCAGGAAGACCGCGGCGAAGGTGGCCAGCCGATTGCGGTCGGCGAAGAGCCCGAAGGGCACCACCGGGTTGACCGCGGAGCGCTCGACGACCACGAAGGCCGCTAGGGCGGCCAGCGCGATCAGCGCGGCGAGGATCGTCGGCGGCTCCAGCCAGCCGTTCTCCGGGCCCTGGGTGAATCCGAACACCGCCGCGGTGCACCCCACCGTCGCCAGCAGTGCGCCGGCGGCGTCGAGTTTCATCGGCTCGCGGTCGGTCTCGCGCAGCGTCCGGTGCGCCAGATAGATCACCAGGAGCCCGATCGGGACGTTGACCAGGAATGCCAGCCGCCAGGACACCTCGACCAGGGCGCCGCCGACCACCAGGCCCATCACCGAGCCGATCCCGGTCATCGCCGCGAAGACGGCCGTCGCCGCGTTGCGCGCCGGTCCCTTGGGGAAGGTGGTGGCGATCAGCGCCAGCCCGGTCGGCGAGGCGATCGCCGCGCCCACACCCTGCAGCAGGCGGGCGATCACCAGCGTCGCCTCGTCCCAGGCGATGCCGCACAGCACCGAGGCGATGATGAACAGCGCGACGCCGACGATGAAGGTGCGCTTGCGGCCGATGGCGTCGCCGAGCCGGCCGCCCAGCAGCATCAGGCCGCCGAAGGTGAGCACGTAGGCGGTGATCACCCAGCTGCGACCGGCGTCGGAGAGGTTGAGCTCGTCCTGGATGCGGGGCAGGGCCACGATCGCGATGGTCGAGTCCATGGTGGCCAGCAGTTGCATGCCGCCGATGGCCACCACCGCCGCCAGGAATCCCCGGTTGGGGCGCCAGGGCGACCCGGCGTTGCGGAGTTCGGCGGAACCGGGACGAATCGGCAGACGCCCGGCGGGTTCCGCGCCGCGACGGCCGGTGTGCCGGCCGGGTCCCGCGGGACGGGCCGGGCGCTCGGCGTCGTTGAGAGCCGTCATAGCGGGCGACCCTACCGCAATCTTAAGAAGACTTTAAAGTCTCGAACCCGGCGACCGGGCCCACGACGATCACCGCGGGGGGCCGGACCCCCTCGTCGCGGACCCGCCGGGCGACGTCGCGCAGTGGCGCCCGCAACACCCGTTCGGCGGCGGTGGTGCCGTGCTGAACCACCAGCACCGGTGTTTGCGCTGGCCGGCCGCCTGCGATGAGGACCTCGGCGAAAAGCCCGATCCGTTCGACGGCCATCAGCAAAACCAGCGTCCCGGACAGCCTGGCCAGCGCATCCCAATTCACTAACGATTCGGGGTCGTCCGGTGCCAGATGCCCGCTGACCACGGCGAACTCGTGATTGACCGCACGGTGGGTGACCGGCACCCCGGCCAGGGCGGGCACCGCGACGGCGCTGCTCACACCGGGCACCACTGTGACCGGGATCCCAGCCTCGGCGCAGGCGAGAACCTCCTCATACCCGCGGGCGAAGACGAAGGGGTCGCCGCCCTTGAGCCGGACCACGAACCGCCCGGCGCGGGCCCGGTCGATGAGCACGTCGTTGATCGACTGCTGGGCCATCGCCCGGCCGTAGGGGATCTTGGCGGCGTCGACGACCTCCACGTGCGGGGGCAGTTCGGCCAGCAGTTCCGGCGGGGCCAGCCGGTCGGCGACCACCACGTCGGCGTGGGCGAGCAGGCGCCTACCCCGCACGGTGATCAGTTCGGGGTCCCCCGGCCCGCCCCCGACCAGGGCCACCCCGCCCGGAATGACGCCGGGCGCGTTCTCGGCGATGACCTCCGAGGCGATCCGGCCCTGCCCGAACGCCTCCCGGATGGCCGAGCGGACCGCCGCCGAGCGGCGGTGCTCGCCGCCGGCCAGGACCCCGACCAGCAGGCCCTCGTGGTCGAACGAGGCCGGGGTGACCGCGGTGCCGGGCCCGTCGGCGTCGGCCCGCCCGCAGAAGATGCGCCGGCGTTCGGCCTCGGCCACCACGGCGGCGTTGACGGCCGGGTCGTCGGTGGCGGCGATGGCGTACCACGCCCCGTCGAGGTCGCCGTCGCGGTAGTCCCGCACCTCCAGGCTGACCGCGGGCCACTGGCCGGCCAGCGCCTCCACCGCCGGGGTGGCCGCCCGTGCGATCACCCGGACTTCGGCGCCGGCAGCGACGAGCATGGGCACGCGCCGCGCGGCGACCGTTCCGCCGCCGATCACCACCACCGGCTTCCCGGTCAGCCGCAGGCCGACCAGGTACGGGTTCGCGCTCACCGGGCCGGGTCCCGCGGCACCGCGCGCGCCACCAACCGCCGCACGGCGTTCGGGTGTGCGGCCGGATGGGTGTGCAGATAGGAGGCGTGCACCCCGGCCAGGATCGCGCCCTCGCCGGCGGCGCCGGCCATCCGCCAGGCGGGCTGGACTCCTCCGGCCAGTTCCACCGCCGTGCGGTGGAACTCGTGCCCCACCACGGCCTGGCCGGCATCGAACATCGCCGAGTCCGCGGCGGCCACCGCGTCGCGGTAACCCAGCGCGAGCCGCTCGGTGAACCGGGCCGACCCGGGCAGCACCCCGCACATCGGGTGCCCGTCAAGGTCATCCATCAGGTAGGTCAGGCCACCGCATTCGGCATGCACCGGGGCGACCTCGGCCAGATCCCTGATCTGTTGGCGCACAACGGCATTGGCGGTCAGCTGTTCGGGATGCAGTTCGGGAAAACCGCCGGGCAGGACCAGCGCCGCGGCGTCGTCGGGCAGAGGGTCGCAGAGCGGGTCGAACGCGGCCGGCACCGCGCCGGCGGCCCGCAGCAGTTCGTCGTGCTCGGCGTAGCCGAAGCTGAAGGCCGCGCCGGCGGCGACGGCCACCACCGGCGCACCGGGCACCGGCTGTCCCACCGCCTCGTGCGGAGACCACGCGGCCGCCGCCACGGCGGCGCCAGCCGACCCGGCGACCGCCTCCAGGTCCACATGGCGGGCGATCAGATCGGTCATCGCCGCCACCGCGGCGGCGGCACCGGCATGCTCGGCGGCGGTCACCAGGCCCAGGTGCCGCGACGGCACCTCGAGGGCCTCGTGGCGCGGGATCACGCCGAGCATCCGGACTCCCGCCGACTCGCAGGCCTGACGCAGCACCTGCTCGTGGCGCGGGGAACCCACCCTGTTCGCGATCACCCCGCAGATCCGCACATCGGGCCGGAAGGTCGAGAAGCCGTGCAGGACGGCGGCGATGCTGTGGCCCTGGCCGCGGGCGTCGATCACCAGCAGCACCGGCGCGCCGAGCAGTTGGGCAACCTCGGCGGTCGATCCCTGGGCCGGGACGGCGAACCGCTCCCCGATCCGGCCGTCGAACAACCCCATCACGCCCTCCACCACGCAGATGTCGGCGTCCCGGGAGCCGTGCCGGTAGAGCGGGCCGATCAGGGCCTCCCCGACCAGCACCGGATCCAGGTTGCGGCCCCGGCGGCCGGCGGCCAGCGCGTGGTAGCCGGGGTCGATGAAGTCCGGACCCACCTTGAACGGCGCGACCCGGCGCCCGCCCCGGCGCAGCGCGCCGATCAGACCGGTGGCCACGGTGGTCTTGCCGCTACCCGAGGCGGGCGCGGCGACCACCACGGCAGGCACCGTACTCACCGGGCGATCACCGGGTCACCATTCGATTCCGCGCTGGCCCTTGCGGCCGGCGTCCATCGGATGCTTGACGCAGGTCATCTCGGTGACCAGATCGGCGGCGGAGATCAGGGCGGGCGGGGCGTCGCGGCCGGTGATGACGACATGCTGGCGGCCGGGGCGGTCCCGCAGGGCGGAGAGCACCTCGCCGAGGTCGACCCAGCCCCAGTTCAGCGGGTAGGTGAACTCGTCGAGGACATAGAAGTCATGACGCTGGGCGGCCAACCGCCGGGCCACCTCCGCCCACCCCTCGGCGGCCATGGCGGCGTGGTCGCCGCTGCCGCCGGGCCGGGTCCATGACCACCCCTGCCCCATCTTGTGCCAGTCGACGGCGGCGCCCACCCCCCCTCCGGAGTGCAGCCGGCCCAGCTCGCCCAGCGCCGACTCCTCCCCGACCCGCCACTTGGCGCTCTTGACGAACTGGAAAACCCCGATGTCCAGGCCGGCGTTCCAGGCGCGCAGGGCCATTCCGAACGCCGCCGTGGACTTTCCCTTGCCGGCGCCGGTGTGCACCGCGAGCACCGGCTCCGAGCGCCGCTGGCGGGGGGTCAGTCCGTCATCGGGAACACCGGCCGGACGGCCCTGTGGCATCTTGGTCCCCGCCTCAGGCCGCGCTGCCGCGCAGCGCCCCGGCCAGCCGGTCGGCACGCAGCTGATCCAGCCCGATGACCGGTGCACCGAGGTGACCGGCCAGCTCGCCCGCCAGACCCAGGCGCACGTACGACGTCTCGCAATCCACGACCACCGCGGCGACACCCTCGGCACGCAGCCGTCGCGCGGCGGTCCGGCTGCGGCCCAGGGGATCCGGGCCGCCGGTGGCGCGGCCGTCGGTGAGCAGCACGATCAACGGCCGGCGGGACGGCTCCCTGGTCCGCTCCCGCAGCACCAGGTCGCGGGCGGCGAGCAGGCCGGCCGCCAACGGGGTGTCGCCTCCGGTGTCGAATCCCGACAGCCGGCGCGCGGCGATGTGCGCCGAGCCGGTCGGCGGCAGCACCAGCCTGGCCTGACCCGCCCGGAAGGTGATCAGCGCGACCCGGTCCCGGCGCTGATAGGCGTCGCGCAGCAACGACAGCGCCGCCCCCGCGGCCGTGGCCATCCGGTCACGGGCCGCCATCGACCCCGAGGCGTCGACGACGAAGACGACGAGATTGCCCTCCCGCCCGACCCGCGTCGCGGTCCGGACGTCTGCGGCGGCCGGGCGCAGCGGACCCGCGGACCCGGTGCGCGCGGCGGCGGCCAGCAGGGTCGCGATCAGGTGCACGCCGTGGCCCTGCTCGGGCGTCGCGCTGGGTCCGACCACCGCGCCGGCCGCATTGCGGGCCGCCGATCGCCGGCCCGCAGCCCCGTCGCCGACCCCGGGAACCCGCAGAGCCCTGGTGCGGAACGGAGCCGAGGGGGGCGCTGCGGGACGGGGCGTCGAGGGTTGTGGCTCCGCAGGTTGGTTTGAGTCCGAACCACGCTGTGGCGCAGTACTTTCCGCCTGGTCACCCGGCGCGACCCCACCGCCGTCGCCGGGCGGATCCGGCTCCGGGGTGCCGTCGGCCCCGTCTCCGCCGCGGCGGGCCGCCGCCTCCAGTGCGGCGTCGAGTTCACCGGGGTCGAGTCCGGGTTCTTCGAAGGGGTCGCGCCGGCGACGGTGCGGCAGGGCCAGTTCGGCGGCCACCCGGATGTCCTCCTCGGTGACCGGGATCGCCGCCCCGGAGTCGTCGGCGCCCCGCCAGGCGGCGTGCGCCACCGCGGTTCGCGCCAGCACCAGGTCGGCGCGCATCCCGTCGACGTCGAAGGCGGCGCACACCGCTGCGATCCGGTCCAACTCGGCGGCAGGCAGTTCAACCCGGGGGATCCGGCCGCGGGCGGCGGCGATCCGCCGGGCCAGGTCGTCGTCGGCGGCGGCGTGGCGGGCGGCGAACCCGGCCGGGTCGGCCTCGTAGTCCAGCCGCCGGCGGATCACCTCCCCGCGCACCGCCACGTCGCGGGAGGCCGCGACGTCGACGGCCAGGCCGAACCGGTCGAGCAGCTGCGGGCGCAGCTCGCCCTCCTCGGGGTTCATCGTGCCGATCAGCACGAACCGCGCGTCGTAGGTGTGCGACACCGCGTCGCGCTCGACATGCACCCGGCCCATCGCCGCGGCGTCGAGCAGGACGTCGACGAGGTGGTCGCCGAGCAGATTGACCTCGTCGACGTAGAGCAGCCCGCCGTGCGCGCGCGCCAGCAGACCCGGCGAGAACCCGTGCTCGCCGTCGCGCAGCACCCGGCCCAGGTCGAGTGAGCCGATCACCCGGTCCTCGGTGGCCCCGATCGGCAGCTCCACCAACCGGGCGGACGGATCGGCGGCCGCCAGCACCGCGGCCAGCGCCCGCACCGCGGTGGACTTCGCGGTGCCCTTCTCGCCGCGGATGAGCACCCCGCCGATCTCCGGGCGCACCGCGCACAGCAACAGTGCCAGCCGGAGCCGGTCGTGGCCGACGAGCGCGCTGAACGGGTAGGCGGGTTCGCTCACCGGCGCCGGGCCCCGGAGTCCAGACCCGCGTCCAGACCCAGCACCCGGGTGCCGTGCTCCCACACCTCGGCGAACAGCCGCGGCTCCTCGGAGAGCCGGCTGCCCAGCGAGGGCACCATCTCTTTGAGCTTCGGCTCCCAGGAGGGGTATTCCGAGGCGAAGCAGCGTTGCAGCACATCCAGCATGGCCGGCACCGCGGTGGAGGCACCCGGGGACGCCCCGAGCAGCCCGGCGATGGACCCGTCCTCGGAGGACAGGACGGTGGTGCCGAATTCGAGCACCCCGAGTTTCTTGGCGTCGCGGCGGATCACCTGCACCCGCTGTCCGGCGATGTCGAGTTCCCAGTCGCCGCTGTGGGCGGTCGGGGCGAACTTGCGCAGCGTGTCCACTCGGTCCTCCGGGGACTGCAGCAACTCGCCGATCAGGTACTTCAGCAGCGGCAGTTCGGTCAGCCCGACGCCCACCATCGACATCAGGTTGTCGGGTTTGACCGACAGCGGCAGATCGGTGACGCTGCCCGCCTTGAGGAACTTCGGCGACCACCCGGCGAAAGGACCGAACAGCAGCCAGTCCTTGCCGTTGATCACCCGGGTGTCGAGGTGCGGCATCGACATCGGCGGGGCCCCCAGCGGGGGAAGCCCGTAGACCTTCGCGTGGTGCGCCCCGGTCAGGGTCGCCTTGTCGGTGCGCAGCCACTGCCCACTGACCGGGAACCCCCCGAAGCCTTTGGCCTCCCGGATTCCAGCCTTCTGCAGCAGCGGAAGCGCGCCGCCGCCGGCGCCGACGAACACGAACTTGGCGGTGACGTTGATCCGCTCCCCGGTGCGCCGGTTGACGACCTTGACCTTCCAGCTGCCGTCGCGCTGCTTCTGCAGGTCGCGGACCTCATGGCCGAACATCGTGTTCATCCCCCGGGCGGTGGCGTAGCCCAGCAGCTGGCGCGACAGCGACCCGAAGTCCACATCGGTGCCCGCATCGGTCCAGTTGAGCCCGACCGGTTCGGAGAAGTCGCGGCCGGCGGCCATCAGCGGCAGGCGCCGGGCGAACTCGTCGGCGTCGTCGATGAACTCCATCGTCGAGAACAACGGGTTGCCCACCAGCGCCTCGTGGCGGCGGCGCAGGTAGTCGACGTTGTCGGCGCCGGTGACGAAGCTGACGTGCGGGATCGGGTTGAGGAAGCCGCGGACGTCGCCGATGATGCCGTTCTCGTGGGCGTAGGCCCAGAACTGCCGGGTCACCTGGAACTGCTCGTTGACGTTGATCGCCTTGGCGGTCTCGATGCTGCCGTCGGGCCGCTGCGGGGTGTAGTTGAGCTCGCACAGCGCCGAGTGCCCGGTGCCCGCGTTGTTCCACGGATCACTGCTCTCGGCGGCGGCGGCGTCGAGCCGTTCGACCAGCGTGAGCGACCATTCCGGTTCGATCTGTGTCAGCAGGGCGCCCAGCGTTGCGCTCATGATCCCCGCGCCGACCAGTACGACATCGCTCCGGACGTGTTCAGACATGGCCCTAGGTTATCCCGACACCCGCCGCGACGGCCGGGCCCGGGCGGGCTCGTCCTGGCCTAGGGTGAGGCCGTGAGGCCGGGCCGCACCGAGGAACCCGACTGGACCGGCGACGAGCTGCCCGGCTACCTGCAGACCACCCTGGCGCTGGGACCCGACCCCGACGGCGAGGGGAACCTGGTGGCCACCGTGGTGCGCGGCGCCGGGGGTGGCCCGGCCGCCGCGGCGGTGCTCGCGGTCCACGGCTTCACCGACTACTTCTTCAACACCGCTCTGGCCGGCCACTTCGCCGAGCGCGGCCACCGGTTCTACGCGGTCGACCTGCACAAGTGCGGCCGGTCATGGCGGGACGGACAGACCCCGCACTTCACCACGGACCTGGGGCGCTACGACCGGGAACTGGAATGGGCCTGCGCGGTGATCGCCGCGGAGAACCCCGGTGCGCGAGTGCTGGTCTACGGACACTCCACCGGCGGCCTGGTGGTCGCGCTGTGGCTCGACCGGCTGCGGCGGGCCGGCCGCACCGGTGACCTGAACCTGGCCGGCCTGGTGCTCAACAGCCCCTTCCTGGACCTGCGCGGGCCGGCCGCCCTGCGCTCCAGGGTGACATCGTCGGCGATCGGGGCGGTGTCGCGGGTGCGCAAGACCCGGGTGCTCCGGCCCAGCGGTCAGGGCGGGTACGGGCTGACGCTGCACCGCGACTATCACGGGGAGTTCGACTACAACCTGCGCTGGAAGCCACTCGGCGGCTTCCCGGTGACCGCCGGCTGGGTCGCCGCGATCCGCCGCGGGCAGTCCCGGCTGCACCGTGGCCTCGACGTCGGGGTGCCCAACCTGATCCTGCGCTCGGACCACACCGTGGCCGAGACCGCCGAGGTCGACCAGATGCAGCGCGGCGACGCGGTGCTCGACGTCGGGCACATCGCCCGGTGGTCGGGGTGCATCGGCAACCGCCAGACCATCGTGCCGGTGACCGACGCCAAGCACGACGTCTTCCTCTCCCTGCCCGGGCCGCGGGCGGCCGCCTATGCCGCCCTCGACGCCTGGCTGGACGATCAGGACTGAAACCCGGGAACCACGACGATCCGCCCGGCGACCATTCTCCCGGGACGCAATGCCCGCGTCCGCAGGCCGCCGAGGGGAGTTCGATGTCCACCAGCACCACAGCCGGCACGACAGGCAGTGCCGAACGGGTCGACGCCCGCCTGCCGCGATTCATCGCGACGCTCACCGCGACGGTGCTCGCGACCGCTCTGCTGGTCGCCGCGGTCAGCCCGCCGGCGGCGGCGGTGATCCTCGCCGGGCAGGCGGCCGTGTTCGCGGTCGGAGCGGCACGGGGACCGCGACGCCACCCCTACAGGATGCTCTTCGGCCGCCTCGTCGCCCCGCGTATCGGCCCGGCGGCGCACGATGATCCGGTGCCGCAGTTTCGCTTCGCGCAACTGATCGGAGCACTCCTGGCGACCCTCGGCGCTGCCGGGTTCGCCCTCGGAGTGCCTTTCGTCGGTGCGCTGGCGGCGGGTTTCGCACTCTTCGCGGCGTTCCTGCGTTCGGCGTTCGGCATCTGTCTGAGCCGGCGGCCGTACCTCCTGGTGTCGCGGATGCGCGGCAACGTCCCCGCCTGCTGCCAGAACAAATGAGTCGCGGGGAACTCCGTTGCGGCGGCGGGCGACTTAACAAGCGCAAGCCGAGAACGGGAACCTCAACGGGAACGGGGCACAGATGAACACAGGGAGCCTGGTGGGCCGCGTCGGCGGCTTGGCGGTGGCGCTGGGCGTGGGCTTGGCTTTGAGCGGACCCGCCGCGTGGGCCGACTCACCCGACACCGAGGACTCCCCTGTTGCGGGCTCCGCCGCGGGCGCCAGGGCGGCGGCATCGGCGCCTGCTGCGGACGCACGGACCCGGGCGGATCGCGCACGTCCGGCCCGACAGGACTCGGCACCGGAGACGGGAAGTCGCCCGGGACCGGCCGCGGCCGTCCCGAACGCCGATTCCGGCGGGGCGGATGAATACCTCTCCACCCCAGACGATCCGGAGGGCGCGGTCGACCTGCTGGACAACCTCGACATCGACGCCGAACCCGCGGTCGACAGAGATGCCTCCGACGTAACCGACACCGAGATACCGGACACCGGGGCCGTGGCGGGCCTGCGTGCCGGGCGATCGACCCTGGCGCCCGCGGCAGCGATGCCGGAGAACGACGATCCCGACCTCGACATCGACGCCGAACCCGCGGTCGACAGAGATGCCTCCGACGTAA
>CAYXOM010000046.1:0-8086 GCA_964466565.1 uncultured Mycobacterium sp. | reverse complement strand
GACGGGCGCTGCTGGGCAGGGAGGTCAAGAAGCTGCCTACCCTGCGCGGACGGACCGTCGTCACGATGTTCTACGAGAACTCGACGCGCACCCGGGTGTCGTTCGAAGTGGCCGGCAAGTGGATGAGCGCCGACGTGATCAACGTCAGCGCGGCGGGATCCTCGACGGCCAAGGGGGAGTCGTTGCGCGACACCGCCCTGACCCTGCGCGCAGCCGGGGCCGACGCGCTGGTCATCCGTCACCCCGCCTCCGGTACGGCCCAGCAGCTCGCGCAGTGGACGGCCGAGCCGGACGGCGGGCCGTGCGTCGTCAACGCCGGTGACGGCACCCACGAGCACCCCACCCAGGCGCTGCTGGACGCATTGACCCTGCGCCAGCGGCTCGGTTCGGTCGAGGGGCGCCGGGTGGTGATCGTCGGCGACATCCTGCACAGCCGGGTGGCACGGTCGAACATCTCCCTGCTGGGCACCCTGGGCGCCGAGGTGGTGCTGGTCGCCCCGCCGACGCTGCTGCCGGTGGGTGTCTCCGACTGGAACGTCACGGTGTCCCACCGGCTCGACGCCGAACTGCCCGCCGCCGACGCGGTCATCATGCTGCGGGTGCAGGCCGAACGTATGAACGGCGGTTTCTTTCCGTCGGCGCGGGAGTACTCAGTGCTCTACGGCCTCTCCGAGCACCGCCGGTCCATGCTGGCCGGGCACGCGGTGGTACTGCACCCGGGGCCGATGCTGCGCGGGATGGAGATCGCCTTCCCGGTGGCCGACTGTCCCCAGTCGGCGGTGCTGCAGCAGGTGTCCAACGGGGTGCATGTGCGGATGGCGGTGCTGTTCCACCTGCTGGTCGGGACCGACGAGCCGGTGAGCGTGTGATGGGCCCCCCGCGGGCTCCGGTGCTGATCCGGGGGGTGCGCCGCTACGGCGAGGGTGAACCGCTCGACGTGCTGGTGCGCGACGGGCAGATCGCCGAGATCGCCGGGGGCCTGCAGATCCCGGACGCCGCCGAGGTCGTCGACGCGCCCGGGCAGGTCCTGCTGCCGGGGCTGGTGGACCTGCACACCCACTTACGCGAGCCGGGCCGAGAGTACGCCGAGGACATCGAGACCGGCTCGGCGGCAGCGGCTTTGGGCGGATACACCGCCGTGTTCGCGATGGCCAACACCGACCCGGTCGCCGACAGCGCCGTGGTCACCGATCACGTGTGGCAACGCGGCCAGGAGGTCGGCCTGGTCGACGTCCACCCGGTCGGCGCCGTGACCCTCGGTCTGCGGGGCGTCCAGCTGACCGAGATGGCGCTGATGGCCGCCGGGCCGGGCCGGGTCCGGATGTTCTCCGACGACGGGGTGTGCGTCGCCGACCCGCTGGTGATGCGCCGGGCACTGGAGTACGCGGCGGGCCTCGGTGTGCTCGTCGCCCAGCACGCCGAGGAGCCGCGGCTGACGGTCGGGTCGGTGGCCCACGAGGGACCCGTGGCGGCGCGGCTGGGGCTGGCGGGCTGGCCGCGGGCCGCCGAGGAGGCCATCGTCGCCCGCGACGCCGTGCTGGCCCGCGACGCCGGCGCGCGGGTCCACATCTGCCACGCCTCGACCGCGGGGACCGTGGAGATCCTGCGCTGGGCCAAGCGGCAGGGCATCGCGATCACCGCCGAGGTGACCCCGCACCACCTGATGCTCGACGACAGCCGGCTGGCCGGCTACGACGGCGTGTACCGGGTCAACCCCCCGCTGCGCGAGGCCTCTGATGCCGCGGCCCTGCGCCGGGCGCTGGCCGAGGGTGTGATCGACTGCGTGGCCACCGACCATGCGCCGCACGCCGCGCACGAGAAGTGCTGCGAGTTCGCCGAGGCGAGGCCGGGCATGCTCGGGTTGCAGACCGCTCTATCGGCGGTGGTGGCCACCATGGTCGTGCCGGGACTGCTGGACTGGCGCGGCGTGGCCGCCGTGATGAGTGAGAACCCGGCCCGCATCGCGGGACTGGACGACCAGGGTCTGCCGCTCGAGGTCGGCGAGACGGCCAACCTGGTGGTGGTCGATCCCGAGGCCACCTGGACGGTAGCCGGCCCGCAGCTGGCCAGCCGGTCGTCGAACACGCCCTACGAGGCCATGGTGCTGCCGGCGACGGTGACCGCGACGATGCTGCGCGGCCGGCTGACCGCGCGCGAGGGCCGGGTCCGGGCGTGAACACCGAGACCGCCGTGGCGACCTACGTTTTCGGTCTGGTCGTCGTGGTGCTGATCGGTCTGGTGATCAGGCGCATGCTGCGCGGCTGGCGGCGCAGGTCTGCGCGGCAGGCGGAGCTGATCGGGGCGCTGCCGGCGCCGCCGGTCCGGCTCGGGCCGGCGGTGATCGCCCCCAGCCCCGGTCTCTACATCGGCAGCACGATGGCCGGCGACTGGCTGGAGCGCGTCAGCTCACCGGAACTGGGTCACCGGGCCCGGGCGACCCTGGCACGGTATGCGGAGGGCATCCTCGTCGAGCGGTCCGGGGCCGGCCCGATCTGGGTGCCGCAGAACTCGCTGATCGGGGTGCGGACCGGGAGCGCCCTGGCCGGCAAGGTCGTCGCCGGCCGCCCCGACCGGCTGCTGCTGATCCGCTGGCGGCTGCCGACGGGCACCGAGATCGACACCGGCTTCCGCGGCGACGACCCCGGTGCCTACCCACGATGGACAGGAGGTCCGAGGTGAGCAAGCCGACAGCGGTGCTGGTCCTCGAGGACGGACGCGTCCACACCGGCGTCGCCTTCGGCGCGGTCGGGCAGACCCTCGGCGAGGCCGTGTTCTCGACCGGAATGTCGGGCTACCAGGAGACCCTGACCGACCCGAGTTACCACCGGCAGATCGTGGTGGCCACCGCGCCCCAGATCGGCAACACCGGCTGGAACGGGGAGGACGGCGAGAGCCGGCTGGGGCGCATCTGGGTGGCCGGCTACGCCGTGCGCGACCCTTCGCCGCGTCCGTCGAACTGGCGGGCCACCGGCACCCTCGACGGCGAGCTGGCCCGCCAGCGCGTGGTGGGGATCGCCGGGATCGACACCCGCGCGGTGGTGCGCCACCTGCGGACCCGCGGGTCGATGCGGGCCGGGATCTTCTCCGGCGATGCCATCGCCGGCCGGGTCGAACTGGTCGAGCGCGTGCTCAGCCAGCCGCCGATGCTGGGCGCCGACCTGTGCGGCGAGGTCACCACCGCCGAGCCCTACGTCGTCGAACCGCAGGGCACCGCCCGGTTCCGCGTGGCGGCTCTGGACCTGGGTATCAAGACCAACACCCCGCGCAACTTCGCGGTGCGCGGCATCGCCACCCACGTCCTGCCCGCCACGGCGAGCTTCGAGCAGATCGCCGACCTGAGCCCCGCTGGGGTGTTCCTGTCCAACGGCCCCGGCGACCCGGCCACCGCCGATCGCCTCGTCGGGGTCACCCGCGAGGTGCTCGATGCCGGAATCCCTTTGTTCGGAATCTGTTTCGGTAACCAGATTCTCGGCCGTGCGTTGGGTCGGGCGACTTACAAGATGGTCTTCGGGCACCGCGGGATCAACGTGCCGGTCATCGACCACGACACCGGCAGGGTGGCCATCACCGCCCAGAACCACGGTTTCGCCCTTGAGGGAGAGGCCGGTGAGGTCTTCGACACCGACTTCGGACCCGCGACGGTCAGCCACACCTGCGCCAACGACGGCTCCGTCGAGGGTGTCCGGCTGTTGGGGGGCCGGGCGTTCTCGGTGCAGTACCACCCCGAGGCCGCGGCCGGACCACACGACGCCAACTACCTGTTCGACAGGTTCGTCGGCCTGATGGAGGGCGCCCGCTAGATGCCACGCCGCACCGATATCAACCACGTCCTGGTCATCGGGTCCGGTCCGATCGTGATCGGCCAGGCCTGCGAGTTCGACTACTCCGGGACCCAGGCGTGCCGGGTGCTCAAGGCCGAGGGGCTGACCGTCAGCCTGGTCAACTCCAACCCGGCCACGATCATGACCGATCCGGAGTACGCCGACTTCACCTACGTCGAGCCGATCACCCCGGCGTTCGTGGAGAAGGTCATCGCCAAGGCGGCCGCCGACGGCAACCCGATCGACGCGGTGCTGGCGACCCTGGGCGGTCAGACCGCGCTGAACACCGCCGTCGCCCTGTCCGAGAACGGAGCCCTCGCGAAGCACCGGGTGGAGCTGATCGGAGCGGACTTCGAGGCGATCCAGCGGGGTGAGGACCGGCAGAAGTTCAAGGACATCGTCACCAAGGTCGGCGGCGAGTCCGCCCGTAGCCGCGTGTGTTTCACGATGCGGGAGGTTCGCGAGACGGTGGCCGAACTCGGGCTGCCCGTGGTGGTCCGGCCGTCGTTCACGATGGGCGGACTGGGCTCGGGGATGGCGCGCACGCGCGAGGACGTCGAGCGGATGGCCGGGGATGGGCTGGCGGCCTCGCCCAGTGCCAATGTGCTCATCGAGGAGTCCATCTACGGATGGAAGGAATACGAGCTCGAACTGATGCGCGACGGCCACGACAACGTGGTGGTGGTGTGCTCGATCGAGAACGTCGATCCGATGGGGGTGCACACCGGTGACTCGGTGACGGTGGCGCCGGCGATGACGCTGACCGACCGCGAGTACCAGGTGATGCGGGATCTCGGAATCGCGATCCTGCGCGAGGTCGGGGTGGACACCGGCGGCTGCAACATCCAGTTCGCCGTCGACCCCGCCGACGGTCGCCTGATCGTGATCGAGATGAACCCCCGGGTGTCGAGGTCGAGCGCCCTGGCCTCCAAGGCGACCGGTTTCCCGATCGCCAAGATCGCCGCCAAGCTGGCGATCGGCTACTCGCTGGACGAAATCGTCAACGACATCACCGGGGAGACTCCGGCCTGCTTCGAGCCGACGCTGGACTACGTCGTGGTCAAGGCGCCCAGGTTCGCCTTCGAGAAGTTCCCCGGGGCCGATCCCACCCTGACGACCACGATGAAATCGGTCGGGGAGGCGATGTCGCTGGGCCGCAACTTCGTCGAGGCGCTCGGCAAGGTGATGCGCTCGCTGGAGACCACGAAGGCCGGGTTCTGGACCGGACCCGACGACGACGGCTGGGTCGAGGACGTGCTGACCCGGCTGCGCACGCCCACCGAGGGGCGGCTCTATGACATCGAACTGGCGCTACGGCTCGGCGCCGGGGTGGCGGAGGTGGCCGCGGCGTCCGGGGTGGATCCGTGGTTCGTCGACCAGATCGAGGCCCTGGTGGCGCTGCGGTCCGAACTGCTCGCCGCGCCGGTGCTCGACGCCCAGCTGCTGCGGCGGGCGAAGTACAGCGGACTCTCCGATCGGCAGATCGCCGCACTGCGCCCGGAACTGGCCGGCGAGGACGGAGTGCGGGCGCTGCGCGACCGGCTGGACATCCACCCGGTGTTCAAGACGGTGGACACCTGCGCGGCCGAGTTCGAGGCCCGGACGCCCTACCATTACTCCAGCTACGAACTCGACTCGGCGGCCGAGACGGAGGTGGCACCCCAGACCGACCGTCCCAAGGTGCTGATCCTGGGTTCGGGACCCAACCGGATCGGCCAGGGGATCGAGTTCGACTACAGCTGCGTGCACGCCGCGACGACGCTTTCCGGGGCCGGCTACGAGACGGTGATGGTCAACTGCAATCCCGAGACGGTGTCGACCGACTACGACACCGCCGACCGGCTGTATTTCGAACCCCTGACCTTCGAAGACGTCCTGGAGGTCTACCGCGCCGAGTCGCGGTCCGGTCAGGGCGGTCCCGGGGTGGTGGGGGTGATCGTGCAACTCGGCGGCCAGACCCCGCTGGGCCTGGCCCGCCGCCTGGAGCGCGCCGGCGTGCCGATCGTCGGGACCCACCCGGAGGCCATCGACCTGGCCGAAGACCGCGGCCGGTTCGGGCAGGTGCTGGTCAACGCCGGACTCCCGGCCCCGAAGTTCGGCACCGCGACCAGTTTCGATGAGGCCCGCGAGATCGCCGCCGCGATCGGCTATCCGGTCCTGGTCCGGCCGTCCTACGTGCTCGGCGGGCGCGGTATGGAGATCGTCTACGACGAGAAGACCCTGCACGGCTATATCACCCGCGCCACGCAGCTGTCGCCGGAGCACCCGGTCCTGGTCGACCGCTTCCTCGAAGACGCCATCGAGATCGACGTTGACGCACTCTGCGACGGGACGGAGGTCTACATCGGCGGGGGGATGGAGCACATCGAGGAGGCCGGGATCCACTCCGGTGACTCCGCGTGCGCCCTGCCCCCGGTGACCCTGGGCCGCAGTGACATCGAGGCGGTCCGCCGGGCGACGGAGGCCATCGCCCACGGAGTCGGCGTCGTCGGGTTGCTCAACGTGCAGTACGCCCTCAAGGACGACGTCGTGTACGTGCTGGAGGCCAATCCGCGCGCCAGCCGGACCGTGCCGTTCGTCTCCAAGGCGACCGCGGTGCCGCTGGCTAAGGCCTGCGCGCGGATCATGCTGGGCGCCAGCATCTCCCAGCTCCGCTCGGAGGGGTTGCTGATGCGCAGCGGAGACGGCACGACTCCCGACCCCGCTGCCCCCATCGCCGTCAAGGAAGCGGTGCTGCCGTTCCGGCGGTTCCGGCGGGCCGACGGTTCGGGCGTGGACTCGCTGCTCGGCCCCGAGATGAAGTCGACCGGCGAGGGGATGGGCATCGACCAGGACTTCGGCAGCGCCTTCGCCAAGAGCCAGACCGCCGCCTACGGTTCGCTGCCGACCGAGGGCACCGTCTTCGTCTCGGTGGCCAACCGCGACAAACGCTCGCTGGTGTTCCCGGTGAAGCGCCTGGCGGATCTGGGATTCCGTGTTCTGGCCACCGAGGGCACCGCGGAGATGTTGCGCCGCAATGGGATTCCCTGCGACGTAGTCCGAAAACACTTCGAGGAGGCCGGTTCGGGACGGCCGGCGACGACCGCGATCGACGCGATCAACGCCGGCGAGGTGGGCATGGTCATCAACACCCCGTACGGCAACTCCGGCCCGCGCATCGACGGATACGAGATCCGCTCGGCGGCCGTGGCGATGAACATCCCCTGCATCACCACCGTGCAGGGCGCCTCGGCGGCGGTGCAGGGCATCGAGGCCGCGATCCGCGGCGACATCGGGGTGCGCTCCCTGCAGGAACTGCACGCCGCGCTGGGTGGCGCCTGAGCATGGCCACCGGGGCCAACCGGGGCGCTTCGGCTGCCGGCGACGACTTCGGGGCCCGGCTGGCCGAGGCGATCAGCGCCCGCGGCCCGCTGTGCGTGGGGATCGACCCGCATCCCGAACTGCTGACGGCCTGGGGCCTGGCCTCCGACGAGGGGGGCCTCGGCCGGTTCTGCGAGCTGTGTGTCGAGGCATACCGCGGCTTCGCCGTGGTGAAGCCGCAGGTCGCCTTCTTCGAGGCGTACGGTGCAGCGGGTTTCGCCGTCCTGGAACGCACCGTCGCCGCGTTGCGGTCGGCGGGGGTTCTGGTGCTCGCCGACGCCAAGCGCGGCGACATCGGCTCGACGATGGCCGCCTACGCCCAGGCATGGGCCGGTTCGGGACCGCTGGCCTGCGACGCGGTGACCGCCTCGCCATACCTGGGTTTCGGTTCCCTGCGGCCACTGCTGGACGTCGCGGCTGAGCACGGCCGTGGGGTGTTCGTCCTTGCCGCCACGTCCAATCCGGAGGGCGCCTCGGTACAGCGGGCACGCCTCGCGGGGCGCACCGTGGCCCAGTCGGTTGTCGACCAGGCCGCGGCGGTCAACCTCGCGGGGGGGCGGCGGGCGGGTTCGGTCGGCGTCGTCGTGGGTGCGACGCTGGGCTCCGGCGACATCCCGGACCTGAGCGCGCTGGGCGGTCCGGTGTTGGTGCCCGGCGTCGGTGCGCAGGGCGGCCGCCCGGAGGATCTCGGCGGCCTGCTCCTGGGCCGCGGCGCGCGCGCCGGCCAACTGCTGCCGGCGGTGTCCCGGGAGATACTGCGCGCCGGACCCGATCCCGCGGCGGTACGGGCGGCCGGTGAGCGGTTTCGCGACGCGGTCGCCCACCTGGCCTGACCGACCGCACCCTTGCCGCGACACGCGCGACACGCCGGTCAGGGGCGAATCCAGGTGAAAACGCTCGGCTGC
>CAYXOM010000045.1:0-6526 GCA_964466565.1 uncultured Mycobacterium sp. | reverse complement strand
CCACCTGGACGCCGAATCCCTGAACCTCGAAGCGCATCGCGTCCGAGATCGCCTCCACCGCGTATTTCGTGGCGTGATAGGAGCCGCCGCCGGGAAAGGTCAGCTTTCCGCCCATCGAGCCGATATTGATGATGCGGCCCCCGCCTGCCCGGCGCATGCCGGGAAGGACGAGCTGGCTCATCCGAATCAGGCCGAAGACGTTGGTCTCGAACTGCCTGCGGATGTCGTCAAGGGGAATCGACTCGATCGCCCCGGATTGGGAGTATCCGGCGTTGTTGACCAGCACGCCGACCGACCCTTCGGCCTCCTCCACAGCGGCGACGGCCGCGGCCATGGACTCCTCATCGGTGACGTCCAGGGCGAGGGTTCGGCACCCTTTCTCGGCGAGGTCCTGCAGGGTCTCGGGTCGGCGCGCGGTGGCGTAGACGGTGTGGCCGTGCGCGACGAGGTCGGCGGCCGTCGCCGCGCCGATCCCGCTCGAGCAGCCGGTGATGAGCACTGCGGTCATGGCCTCACCCTATGCGGAGGTGTCGAGTGAGCCGGTCCGGGGTTGCGACCCTCAGCGCGGTGACTTCCCGCCCTCGGCGAAGGCCTCGAGCACCCGAACCGCTTCGGCCCAAAGCGGGTCGAGGGGGCCGCCGGCTTCGATGGCGTCGACCAGCGTCTGCAACTCGGCGAATTCCGATCCGGGCACCCCGCTGTGGGTCAGGGATCGCAGCAGTGCGGCAAGCCGGGTTGCCAGATCGTCGAGCCAGTCGCGCCGCTCGTAGTCGGCGAGCGGGCCGGCGTCCCGCATCCGGTGCCACTCATCCCGGACCTGTTCGCGGGCGGCGTCAAGCTCGCCGCCCCCCTTGCTGAGTCGGCCGTCGGCTCCGGCCGCCTTGGCGGCCCGGGGCGGGCTCTTGCGAACACGCGGCGGCGGCCCACCCCTAAGCGAGCGGTTCGGCGCACTACCCGAGGGAGCGCCGGGGCCCGCGAGCCGCGCACGCGACGCCGGGAAGTCCCCGGCACTCCCCGGCGCCGCCTCCACCGGAGCGGCCATCCGCGACGGCGCCGACCCAGGCCGCAGTGACGAGGCGAGCACTATTGGGGGCTCCCAACCCGACGGCGTCTCCACCGGTTGCACCACCCGGTGCGGCTCCCCGCCCGCGGCCACGACGCGGCTGTCGACGGCGACGTAGGCGGTGAACCGGCACAGCACACCGAATCGCAGCGAGGTGTCCACGATGGTGCGCTCCAGGTCGGGTGAGCCCCGATCCGCGGCGTAGCTGTCCTCGAGATCGCGCAGGTGCGCGCGTGCCCACTGCGCGGTGATCGCCGACGCTTCGCCGCGCTGCCCGGTGACCGTCGTCGACCACTCCCGGCCGTCGCGGGTGGTGCCGCGTAGTACGAGCGAACCGGTACTGGCTGACCGGTAGCGTCCGGTCACCTCCAGCGGCACGCCGGGGAAGAGATCGGGCAGGCGGGCGGGGCTGGCCGTGCCGTCGATGGTCGCAAGCCCCTCGGCCTCCAGACGCAGACCGTGGACCAGCGGTGCCCCGATCCGGCGGTGAATGGCGTCCATCGCTTCATCGAGGCGATCCTCGCTCTCGACCAATTCGCAACGGCCGCCGCCCATTCCCGCCAGCCGGCCGAGGAATCCGGAGTTGACGGCCCGGTCGATGCCGACGGTGTGGACGCGGACATCGCGGATTCCACCGGCTAGTGCGTGCAGGATCTGGTCTTCGTTGCCGACCTGCCCGTCGGTGACGAGCACGATGACGGCGTCGCGCCCGTCCCGGGCGTCGTCGAGCAGGGCGAGGGCCGTGCGCAGGGGCGTCAGCATTTCGGTGCCGCCGCGCGCGTCAACCCGGGCGAGGTGCTCGACCGCGCGGTAGCGGTTGCGGTCACTGGCCTCGACGAGCGCCTCGGGAAGGCCGGCGGGCCAGTCGATCCTGTTGTCGAAGGTCAGCACCGCGAGGCGGTCACCGGTGGTCAGGGTGTCGACGATCCGGGCGGCGGCGCGGCGGGCCGCCACCATCTTCCAGCCGCGCATGCTGCCGGAGCGGTCCAGAACCAAGACCACGTCGCGGGGTCGCGGCGGTGCCGCGGACACCGGCGGGAGCACCGTCAACCGGTAGGTGCCCTCCTCGCCCCCGGCGCCGCCAGTGTCCGGAACCAACGCCAGTGAGTCGGTGACATCGTCGCCGCCGTAACGCAACCGGAGCACGAAATCGCGGTTGAGACGCTCGCCGGGCAGGACCCGGATCCGGCCGTCGGCGGTCTGTACCGGGTGCAGGCTCGAGCGGACCTCCGCGAGCGTCAGCCCGGCGGGGTCGATCCCGACGTCGATGGACAGCCCGACCGGATTGGGGAAGCCGGGCAGCAGGACCGGCGGGGTGATCCGTGACGCGTCGGGAACCGCATCGGTGTCGTCGGCATGGCCGTCACCGACAGCGGCCCCCGGCAGCGGGGCGCCCGGGATGTAGCGCGGGGCCACCACGAGCGGGAGGCGGAACGTCGCCTCGCCGTCGGCGTAGACCAGCGGCAGCACGACAGTGATGGCGACGCTGACCCGTTCGCCGGGCTGGATGTTCCCCACCCGCATGGTGAAGACGTCGGGGCGTTCCTCCTCGGCGATGGAGGCTCGCCGGCCTGAGCTGACGGCCTCGTCGTAGGCCTGCCGGGCAGCGCCGCGCTCCTGCAGTTCGGCGATCACCTCCCGGCCGTCGGCGGTCATCCGCATCCCGGTGACGGCACCGCGGTCGGGAAGCGGGAAGACGTAGGTGGCCTCCAGCGGTTCGTCGAAGGCGTTGAGGAAGTCCTGGGTCAACTCGACCCGGGAGGTGAGTCCGGTGATGTCCGCCCGGATGTCGACGCGGTCCAGCGGCAGGTTTCCCCGTTCGGTGCTCAGCGCGCCGAGGCCCGCATCTTCTTCCGGCAGGGCCACGCGGGCGCCTTCGGCTTCGACCATCTCCACAATGGGCACGTTCATGATGGATTCCATTCCCCCTGTTTGTCGGTGTTCCACGAGGTCAGCAGGCCGCGTTCGGCCAGCAGGTCGAGCAGCGGCCGGGCCGCGGTGCGGATCGCGCGAAGGTCCTCCTCATCGGGCCGCCCGGGCGATCCGGGCAACAACAACAGCGCCCCTCCGGGCAGGTCGACAGCGGTGCGGGCCGTCACACCCCCGGCGACGCCGCCGCCGGCTGCCGGTGTCGCCGCGGCGGGCGGCTCGGCCCAGAACCGCTCGCTACGGCGCGGTTTCGACTCCGCCGGCCCCTCCGCCGCGGGCCCGGCGGGGACTTCGTCGTCGACGGCGGCGACCCGGCGCAGCGTCGAGTCCGTCGCCCCGACCAACTCGGCCTGGATCTCCGCGATCGAACGCCCCCGGGCCTGGAGCCGTTTGACCGCGACGATCTGGAGCAGATGGCGCGGGCCGTACAGCGCGGTCCGCCCCCGCATGCCGGCCGGCCGATCGACGAGACCGATGGTGGTGTACCACCGGACGGTCCGACGATCGGGCACGTCCCGCACCCTGCCGTTGGGCGCTCCCGGATAGCCGGGACCAGCCAGTGCGGCGGCGACCCGCTGCACCAACTCCTCCTGCGTCCAGCCGGACCCGTTCGGCATGCACCTACTGTGACACTGTCATATGACAGTGTCAAATGCAATAACCGGTGTTTCCCTCACGACGGCCCGCAGCGGTGCGCCCACACCGCGAAGAGCGGGTCACCCGGCCACGGCGTCGGGCGCTGTTTGGCGCGGGGCTCGTCCCAGCCGGCCGAGCGGAAGAAGTACTCGGCGACGATCTGAACGTGGGTCGCGTCGTCGGTGGCCAGCCAGCCCCGGATCGCCTTGGTCGGGAAGCACCGGTTGGAGAACGTGCACACGAACGGCGCCCCGGGCCGCAGCACCCGGGCCACCTCGTCGAACACCTCCAGGGGCCGGATGAGGTAGTCCACCGACACCGTGCACATCGCCCCGTCGAATGAGGCGTCGGCGAACGGCAGCGCGGGGTCGCGGTTGAGGTCGTGCACCACCCGTTCGTGGGCCTGGGGGTTGCGGTCGAGTTCGGCGGCGTTCATGCCGAGCACGACCAGCCGCCGCGGGGTGCGGGCCAGGTGCGACACCCAGGAGCTGCACAGGTCGAGCACCTCGCCGTGCAGGCCGAGCTCGTCGTAGAGCTCGCGCACGGCGGCGATGGCGCCGTCGTCGATGTGCTGCACCAGCCGCGGCGGGCCGTAGAAGCGGCGGTCATCGTCCTCGTCGGACCGGGTGAAGAATCCGTCCGGGAAGCCCGCGTAGCGGTCTGCATCGCGGTCACCGCCGGGCGCGGACTCATCGGTCATCGACGCCACTCCCCTTTCGGTGATCACGCTAGAGTCAGCTGTCACTATGGTCAGCAATCGCCGATTACGGCAATTCGTCCCCGGCGCACTCGCGGTGATCGTCCTGGGCGCCGGCGGCTGGCTCGCCCCGGCCCGGGCCGCGGCCGCCGAACTGGGTGACTATCTGTGGCAGGCCCGGCCGCTGCTGGTGTTCGCGCCCACCGACGCCGACCCCCGGCTGGCCGAGACGGTGCGCCGCGTCGAGGCCAGCCGGTGTGAGTTCGCCGACCGCGACATGGTGCTGGGCCGAATCGTCGCCGAGGGCACCAGCACCCTCGGCGGCGCCGTCCTCGACACCGGGCAGGCGCGGCGGCTGGCCGCGGAGTTCGGGATCGGTGCGGGCGGCTTCGCCGTGGTGCTGATCGGCAAGGACGGCGGGCAGAAGCTGCGCGTCAACGACGTCCCGGACCTGCAGGCGGTCTACGCGATGGTCGACGGCATGCCGATGCGGGGCCAGGAGATGAGCGCCGACCCGGGCCGGTGCTGAGACGGCGCGAGCAGCGATGGGTGTCCGCCCCGGGCGATGCGCCGGGTCGATCGCCCTCAAGCGCGTCGCCCCGCCCGTTCGGCGAACGCGTCCAGCGCAGCAAGGACCTCCGGTGCGCGCCAGATTCGGTTGCGCGCCCTGTTGGTCGTCTCGACGAGGATTCCGGCCTCGGTGAGCGGAGCGAGGTAGCGGTGGGCGTTGGTGGACTCGATACCCAGTTCCGCAGCGAGCACAGCGGCGTTGACCACCGGGCGCCGGGTCAGCAGATCGGCGACCTTCCACACCGCGGAGTCGGAGCGGGCGACGATCACGTCGTTCCAGCGCCGACGGATCTCCCGCAGATCGGAGACGAGCAGGCGGCCGTTGTCGATCGCCCGGCCACTGGCCCGCGCGAAACACTCGATGATGGGCTCAGCATCACCCTCGCGGTAACTGGTCAAGGCGGCGAAGTACGCGCCGGTGTCGGCGAGTAGCCCGGCCGAGACCGGCACCGTCAACCGGCGGGTCAATCCCTTACTGCGCAGCATCGCCTGAGCCAGGGCGCGCCCGGTGCGGCCGTTGCCGTCGGTGAAGGGGTGGATGGTCTCGAACTGTGCGTGTGCCACAGCGATCTGGGGCAGGGCGGGGATGTCGGCGCGCTGGGCGAACTCGATCAGATCCGAGATCGCCGCGGGGATCAGGTGATGGCGTGGACCGACGAAGGTCGCACCGACGGGAGTCGAACCGCCGCCGATCCACACCGGCTCGGTGCGGAACTCTCCGGGGGTGTGCCGCAGCTGGGTGACCATCAGCGCACGGTGCATCGCCAGAATGGCGGCGGCGTCGATGTTGTCGGCCAGGCTCAGCGCGGCCTGCATCGCGGCGGTGTTGGCGACGATCACCTGAGCGTTGCGTTCTGCGTGGGCGCCGGGTAGCTCGGCCTCGGCAATCGCGCGGGCTGACGCCGTCAGGTTCTCGATCTGCGAGCTGGCGGCGGATTCCGAGCGCAACAGCACCGCAGCGAACGGCGCGACTTCACCCCCGAGCTCGGCGTCGAAACGGGTGATCTCGCGACTGGCGAGTTCCGCCGCGGCGAGGACAGCCGGCGGAAGGTCCAGGGTCAGGCCGGCGATGCTCGCGGGGACGGCGGAATAGTACGTGCCAAACCCGCGACCAGTGCTCGGGCGCACCCCCTGCTGAGGTTCCCACCGGAGCGTTTCGTAGCTGATCGGGTGAAGTGACGCCATGAGTCATCATAACTTCACTTAAACAGTTAAATGAAGTCATTGGTCGGCGTTAGTGTCACTTATGCCCGGATACCGACCCGGCAGCGCCCGGTGCTGAGACGACGCCTGCCCGGCCCGGTACGCAACACCGCGACGGTGTGGGGATGGGACGCCTCCAACCACGACTGGGGCCGCGGGCCGATGGACCTGGGCAGCGCGCGCCAGGCCGGCATCTCGTTCTTCACCCACAAGGCCACCGAGGGCGGCGACTGGGAGGACCGGTACTACCGCAGGGCACTGCAGCGGGCCCGCAGAGCCGGCATCCCGGTCCTGGGCGCCTACCACTACCTGTGGCCGGATCCGCCCAGCGGGATCGAGGCGCAGGTGGACTTCTGGATGGACTACGTCGCCGAGCACACGCCGTGGTGGTGTGAGGTGCCGTGGATCTGGCAGATCGACGCCGAACA
>CAYXOM010000044.1:0-1684 GCA_964466565.1 uncultured Mycobacterium sp. | reverse complement strand
GGCGGGCCTTGCTCTTGGCCTGGCGAGCCTTGGCCCCGGATCGCACCCACGCCAGTTCGTCTCTGAGCCGCTTCTGCAGTTTCTGGTCCTTCTTGCCCTGCACCTCGAGACGCTCGGCCTTCTTCTCCAGGTAGGTCGAGTAGTTGCCCTCATAGGGGTAGGCGCGGCCGCGGTCGAGTTCGAGGATCCACTCGGCGACGTTGTCTAGGAAGTACCGGTCGTGGGTGACCGCGAGAATCGCACCCTTGTACTCGGCCAGGTGCTGCTCGAGCCACTGCACGCTCTCGGCGTCGAGGTGGTTGGTCGGTTCGTCGAGCAGCAGCAGGTCGGGTTTGCTCAGCAGGAGCTTGCACAGCGCCACGCGGCGGCGCTCCCCGCCGGACAGGTGGGTCACCGGCTCGTCGGGCGGGGGACAGCGGAGTGCGTCCATCGCCTGCTCGAGTTGGGAGTCGAGGTCCCAGGCGTCGGCGTGGTCGAGTTCCTCCTGCAGCCGGCCCATCTCCTCCATCAACTCGTCGGTGTAGTCGGTGGCCATCAACTCGGCCACCTCGTTGAACCGGTCGAGCTTGACCTTGATGTCGCCGAGGCCCTCCTCGACGTTCTCCCGGACCGTCTTGTCCTCGTTCAGCGGCGGCTCCTGCAGCAGGATGCCAACCGTCGCGCCGGGAGCGAGCAGGGCGTCGCCGTTGTTGGGCTGGTCGAGACCGGCCATGATGCGCAGCACGCTGGACTTGCCGGCCCCGTTGGGGCCGACCACGCCGATCTTGGCTCCCGGCAGGAACGCCAGTGTGACGTCGTCGAGGATGACCTTGTCACCGTGGGCCTTGCGGACCTTGCGCATGGTGTAGATGAATTCCGCCACGGCGCCCATCCTAGGTGCGCGCCCGGCGGCTATGCGGAGAGCGCCTCCGCGCCACCGGTGCTGCGGTCCTCCGGACCGCCGTCCTCGTCGGCGATCGGCCCCGTACCGCCGGCATCACGCCCCGCTTCCTCGGCGCCGCCGGGTTGCTGCGGCGGCTGCTCGATGCGGACGATGACCCGGGAGAGATCCGGGCCGACCGCCGAGGCGCGCATCTCCAGCGAAGACCGCGGCCTGCCCTCGCGGTCCTCGTACTCGCTGGTGTGCACGGTGCCGACGGCGATCACCGGCGCGCCCTTGTACAACCCGGCGCCGACCCCGGTGACCAGCCGGCCCCAGCAGTTCACGGTGGTGTATAGCGTGTTGCCCGGCTCCCAGGCCCCCTCTGGGGTGCGGCGGCGGGAGTTGCTGGCCACCCGGAAGCTGATCACTTCCTGGCCGGCCACCACCCGGCGGCGTGGTTCGGTGATGATGCGGCCCACAACGGTCATCGGCGTCTCGAACATGGCTGGGTTCCTTTCGGTTAGGTGCGTTCGTGACCTCAGTCAGCACGACGGCACCGACACGGCGGGAGCCGACTTGGGCGCACCGGGCCCGGGTTGTGGATGCCGCGTCAGCTGGGGACAACCCGATAGCCGGTGACGACAGCCGCCCTCAGGACTCGCTCGATGGGCGTTGCTCGCCGATGGCGCCGCGCGGAGGCTCGGGCGGAGGCGGGGCTGGCGGCAGAGGCGGAGGCGGGGCTGGCGGCGGAGGCGGGGGCGGCGCGGCAGGTTGCGGCGGCGGCGCGGGGGCAGGCGCCGGAGCGGGTGCTGGCCCGGCGGA
>CAYXOM010000043.1:0-2442 GCA_964466565.1 uncultured Mycobacterium sp. | reverse complement strand
CTGCCGCCGCCCCCGCCAATCGGGCTGCCGCCGATCGGGTTGCCCTCCATCGGGCTGCCCAGCATCACCCGGCTGTTCGGCCTGCCGTTCTGAGCATGGCGGCGTCGTCGGGCGGTCTCGACGGTCGGGTTGCCTTCGTCACCGGGGCCGCGCGCGGGCAGGGCCGGGCGTACGCGGTGCGACTGGCCCGCGACGGCGCCGACGTCGTCGTCAGCGACATCTGCGCGCCGGTGTCCGACACCGTCCCCTACCCCGCGGCCACCACCGACGACCTCGACGAGACGGTGCGCCTGATCGAGGCCGAGGGCCGCAAGGCGCTCGCCCGCGCGGTCGACATCCGCGACGACGCCGCCGTGCGGGCGCTGGTGGCCGACACCGTCGAGCAGTTCGGCCGCCTCGACGTCGTGGTGGCCAACGCCGGGGTGCTCAGCTGGGGCCGGCTGTGGGAGCTGACCGACGAGCAGTGGAACGCGGTGATCGACACCAATCTCACCGGCACCTGGCGCACTCTGCGCGCGGCGATCCCGGCGATGATCGAGGCCGGCAACGGCGGCTCGATCGTCATCGTCAGCTCGGCCGGCGGACTCAAGGCCACGCCGGGCAACGGCCATTACGCCGCCTCCAAGCACGGCCTGACCGCGCTGACCAACACCCTGGCGATCGAATTGGGGGAGTACAGCATCCGGGTCAACTCGATCCACCCTTACTCGATCGCCACCCCGATGATCCTCAACGACGCGATGATGGCGGTGCTCGGCAAGCATCCAGCGTTCCTGCACAGCTACGCGCCGATGCCGTATCAGCCGCTGGACAAGGACTCCAAGAAGGCCAAGCGCAGCGACTTCATGTCCGCCGAGGAGGCCGCCGAGGTGGTGTCGTGGTTGGCCGGGGACGGATCCTCGCTGCTCTCCGGCTCCCAGATCGCGCTGGACCGCGGCGTGATGAAGTACTAGTCCGGTGGGCCCACCCCGGCGCGGACGCGCGCGGTTCGTGTAAGAACACCTCGTGAGCAACAAGCCGATCGTGATCGCCGGCGGTGGCCTGGCCGCCGCCCGCACCGCCGAGCAGTTGCGGCGCTGCGGCCACGACGGGCCGGTCACCATCGTCAGCGACGAGCCCCACCTGCCCTACGACCGCCCGCCGCTGTCCAAGGAGGTGATCTCCGCCGGCCGGGGACTCTCCGAGCTGATCCTGCAGCCCGGGCAGTTCTACGCCGACAACGCCATCACGCTGCGGCTGGGCAGCGCGGCCGCCGCCCTGGACACCGCGTCGGCCACACTCACCCTGGCCGACGGCAGCGAGCTCGGGTACGCCGAACTGGTGATCGCCACCGGCCTGGTGCCGCGCACCATCCCGTCCCTGCCCGATCTGGCCGGGATCCATGTGGTGCGTTCCTTCGAGCAGGCGGACGCGGTGCGCGAGCACGCCGGGCGCGCCGGGCGGGCGGTGATCGTCGGCGCCGGCTTCATCGGGTGCGAGGTCGCGGCGAGCCTGCGCCGCCGGGGGGTGGAGGTGGTGCTGGTGGAACCGCAGCCCGCGCCACTGGCCGGGGTCCTCGGCGAGCGGATCGGGGACCTGGTCGCCCGGCTGCACCGCGGCGAGGGGGTCGAGGTGCGCACCGGGGTCGGGGTCGCGCAGGTGCGCGGCACCGATGCCGTCGAGCAGGTGGTGCTCACCGATGGCACGGTGGTCGACGCCGGACTGGTGGTGCTCGGCATCGGCTCGCGGCCGGCCACCGGGTGGCTGGCCGGCAGCGGAGTGGAACTGGCCGCCGACGGCGGCGTGCTCTGCGACGAGGCCGGGCGCACCAGCGCGCCCGGGGTCTGGGCGCTGGGCGACGTCGCCGCCTGGCGGGACGCCGCCGGCCACCAGGTCCGCGTCGAGCACTGGAGCAACGTCGCCGACCAGGCCCGGGTGCTGGTGCCGGCGATGCTCGGTCTGCCCCGCCCCGAGGTCGTCGTGGTGCCGTACTTCTGGAGCGACCAGTACGACGTGAAGATCCAGTGCCTCGGCGAGCCGGAGCCCGGCGACACCGTGCATCTGGTCTCCGACGACGGGCGCAAGTTCCTGGCGTACTACGAGCGCGGCGGCGTCCTGGTCGGCGTCGTCGGCGGCGGCATGCCCGGCAAGGTGATGAAGGCGCGCGCCCGCATCGCCGCTCGCGCACCGATCGGCGAGGTGCTCGAGGGCGCCTGAGGACCGGACCGGCTCAGGGCAGCCCGCCGGCGACCGCGTCGAACGCCTCGCCCAGGGCCCGCCGCAGCGCCGCCGACCCCGGGTCGGGGTGCGCCAGCCAGTGCCGGTAGGCCGACAGCGCGACCCCGAGCATCAGCCACGCCACTGTCTGGGGCATCAGGTCCTCGGGATCGGCGCCGGAGCGGCGGGGCACGAACCCCGCCCCGGGGCCGTCGCGGGACGCCGGGGCGAGCCGGTCGCCATCGG
>CAYXOM010000042.1:0-7468 GCA_964466565.1 uncultured Mycobacterium sp. | reverse complement strand
CCACCACCACCGCCGCGCCCGCACCGTGCCGCAGGCCTGCGCGGCGGCGCTCGCCGCGCAGGCCCAGCGGTGCCCGCGCCACCGCCGCCAGTGCGGTGCCCAGCGCCGCCCCGGACACCGGGTGGCGTCGCCACGGATGGTCGATCCCGGCGGTGAAGCTCCAGCCGACCAGCGCGCCGGCCAGGGCGACGGCGTGCAAGGGGGAGCGCGTCATGCGAACTCAGGACCTCCCTCGGCGATCACTTCGTCGAGCCGGCGGCGGATGCGCTCGGTGTCGGACCCGGTCCAGTGCGGCGGAGCGGCGACGGCCACCCAGCCGTCGAGTTGCAAGTCGGCGTAGTCGTGGCCGTGGCCGGGCGGGGTGCCCGTCGGGTCGGTGACGTTACCAGCCATGTCCGCACTCACCTGCCAGAACGTGACGATCGGATACCAGCGCATCGAGGGACTGCGGTCGAAGCCGGGGAACTCGGACAGCCAGTCGGGGCGCTCGAAGAGCAGTTCGGGCGACCACCACACCACCGGGTCGGAGGGGTGCTGCAGGAAGAGTACCCGCGCGCCCCGCCATGGCGGGGCCGCGACGGCGGCGATCTCGGCGGGGCTCTGCGACTGCGCGAACCGGACCGTGCGGCCGTTGTCGTAGCGCGGCTGCACCTCGGGTGTGCCCGGGTCGCGCCGCGCGGTCAGCCCCGCCCACAGGGTGCTGGCGTTGGGCGGACCGACCCACAGCGCCGACGAGAAGCCCAGGTCCTCGATGTCGTGCAGGTAACCGAACGCGTCCTGGCCGGCCATCGCGCCCAGGCTCTCACCGTAGATCGCCAGTGACGGACGGGCCCGGGGCGGAAGTCGGGACCACCGCCGCGCGACGGCGTCGACCATCGCCCGCCCGGAGGCGACCGACGTGTCCCGGTCGGCCAGGAACGAGATCCAGCTCGGCAGGTAGGAGTACTGCATGGCCACCAGGGCGGTATCGCCGTTGTAGATCGACTCGATCGAGCGGGCCGCGATCGGATCCACCCAGCCGGTGCCCGTGGTGGGAATGATCACCAGCAGTTTGCGTTCCCAGGCCCGGGTTCGGGCCAGTTCCGAAAGCAGCAGCGCCACCCGGCCTTCCACCGTGTCGGCCGACTGCAGCCCGGCGTAGACGCGGATCGGCTCCTTGGCCGGCCCGCCGTTGAGCCGGCCGAGTTCGGCCGCCCGTGGGCCGGTGCCGGTGAAATTCCGGCCCTGGAACCCCAGCGAATCCCAGGCCACGAAGGACTGCGGGCTGCCCGAGCGCTGCGGGACGTCGGGCTGTCCGACGCCGGCGCGGGTGGCGGCGTTCTGCGTTTGGAACACCGCGCTGGCCGGAGCCAGCGACCCGCGCAGCACGACACCGTTGGCGAGGGTCACCAGCAGTGCCACCACGATCGCGGTTCCTACGAACAGAGCCACCTCCTCGTCGACGCGCCAGCGGCGGATCATCCAGCGGGCCGTCGCGGAGATGGACCCGAGCACAGCGCGGGCCAGCGCGATCAGCCCCGCCGCAACCAGCAGTGCCACCACCAGGGTGCGCGGGTACCAGTCCGGTCCCGGCCCCCCGATGCCCATCAGGGCCGCCAGTTCGCGCTGCCAGGACGCTGCGGGCAGCGCCATCAACGCGGCGGCACCCACCGCGCCCGACACCGCCGCGGCCTGCAGCTTGCGGCGCGCCCGGCTGTCCTGCCGCCACCGGCGCCACCCGGCCGGCGCCACCCGGCGCGCCCCTGCGGCGAGCAGCACGCCCATGCCGTACCCGATGGCGGCGCTGATCCCGCTGATGACCCCTCCGGTGAGCCAGTCGCGCGGCAGCAGCGACGGGGTCAGCGACAGGCCGTAGAACAGCACGGCGGCGGCGACCCCGGCGACGTCCAGGCGCAGCAGGCCCAGCGCCCGTGACCGGCGGGTGGTCATCCGAAGAGCCCGCGCAGCACCCCTTCCGACGTGCTGCGCAACTCCTCGAGGGGCACCGTGAAGAGGCCCTGCACCTCGACGCTGCCCGACTCCGGGTCGGAGACCCCGATCCGCGTGACCGGCAGCCCGCGGGCCTCGCATACCGCGACCAGCCTGCTCTCCTCGGTGCGCGGCACGGCGACCAGGGCCCGCCCGGCCGACTCGGAGAACAGGAAGACGAACGGGTCCGCGCCCTCGGGAACGACGACCCGGCAACCGGTTTCGCCCGCCAGCGCCGCCTCGACGAGGGTCTGGGCCAGGCCGCCCTCGCTGATGTCGTGGGCCGCCGAGGCCAGGCCGTCCCGGGAGGCCGCCGCCAGGACCTCGGCCAGCAGCTTCTCCCGGCGCAGGTCGACCGCCGGCGGCAGGCCGCCCAGATGGTCCGCACTCACCTGCGCCCAGACCGAGCCGTCGAACTCGTCGCGGGTCTCCCCCAGCAGCAGCAGTGATTCGCCGGGTTCCGCACCGAGCCCGGTCGGCAGTCGGCGGCGCACGTCGTCGAGCACACCGAGAACCCCGACCACGGGAGTGGGCAGGATCGGGGTGGCACCAGTCTGGTTGTAAAAGCTGACGTTGCCACCGGTGACCGGGATTCCCAGGGCCGCGCAGCCGTCGGCCAGTCCGCGGACGGCCTGGGCGAACTGCCACATCACGCCCGGATCCTCCGGCGAACCGAAGTTGAGGCAGTTGGTCACCGCGATCGGAGTCGCCCCGGTCACCGCCACGTTGCGGTAGGCCTCGGCCAGCGCCAGCTGCGCGCCGGTGTAGGGGTCCAGCCGGGTGTAGCGGCCCGAGCCGTCGGTCGCCACCGCGACGCCGCGGTGGGTCCGCTCGTCGACCCGCAGCACCCCGGCGTCGGCATGCTCGGCGAGCACGGTGTTGCCGCGCACGTAGCGGTCGTACTGCTCGGTGATGAACGATCGGCTGCACAGGTGCGGGCTGCCGAGCATGTCCAGCAGAGTGGCCCGGAGCTCCGGGCCGGTCGCCGGACGGGGCAGGCGCGCGGAGGTGTCGGCGTTGAGCGCGTCCTGGTCCCCGGGTCGGGCCAGGGGCCGGTGATAGACCGGCCCCTCATGGGCGACGGTGCGCGGCGGGACGTCCACGACGGTCTCGCCGTGCCAGGTGATCCGCAGCCGGTCGCCCTCGGTGACCTCGCCGATCACCGTCGCCAGGACGTCCCACTTGCGGCACACGGCCATGAACGCCTCGACGTTCTCCGGGGTGACCACGGCGCACATGCGCTCCTGGGACTCGCTGGAGAGGATCTCCGCGGGCGTCATGTCCGCCGCACGCAGCGGTACCCGGTCGAGGTCGATGGCCATGCCGCCGTCACCGGCCGAGGCCAATTCCGATGTTGCACAGGATAATCCGGCACCACCGAGGTCCTGAATCCCCACCACCACCCCGGCCGCGTAGAGCTCCAGGCAGCATTCGATCAGCACCTTCTCGGTGAACGGGTCCCCGACCTGGACGCTGGGCAGCTTCTTGCGGCCCGCACCCGATTCATCCCCGGCGAAGGTGTCCGACGCCAGGACCGACACCCCACCGATACCGTCCAGTCCGGTGCGGGCGCCGAACAGGATGATCTTGTTGCCCGCACCCGAGGCGAAGGCCAGGTGCAGGTCCTCGCGACGGAGCACGCCCACGCACAGGGCATTGACCAAGGGGTTGCCGGCGTAGGAGGGGTCGAAGACCGTCTCGCCGCCGATGTTGGGCAGGCCCAGGGAATTTCCGTAGCCGCCGATGCCGCGCACCACGCCGTCGAGCACCCGGCGGGTGTCGGGGGCGTCGGCCGGTCCGAACCGCAACTGATCCATGACCGCCACCGGCCGGGCCCCCATCGCCAGGATGTCGCGCACGATGCCGCCGACCCCGGTGGCCGCACCCTGGTAGGGCTCGACGTAAGACGGGTGATTGTGCGACTCGACCTTGAAGGTCACCGCCCAGCCGTCGCCGATGTCGACGACCCCGGCGTTCTCGCCGATGCCGGCCAGCATGCACCGGCGCATCTGCTCGGTGGTGGTCGCACCGAAGTACCGCAGGTGCACCTTGGAGGACTTGTACGAGCAGTGCTCGCTCCACATCACCGAGTACATCGCCAGCTCAGCGTCGGTGGGCCGCCGGCCGAGGATGTCCCGGATCCGCTGGTACTCGTCGTCTTTGAGGCCCAGCTCCCGGTAGGGCTGCGGCTGATCGGGCGTGGCGGCGGCGTGCTCGACGGTGTCGGGGCTCACGGCGAACAGCCTATGGCGCGAGGAAGGCCGCCAGCGCGGCGGCGTAGGCCGCCACGTCGGCCGCACCCATCAGTTCCCGGGCCGAGTGCATGGCCAGTTGCGGGGCGCCGACGTCGACGGTGGGGATACCGGTGCGGGCCGCGGTCATCGGCCCGATGGTCGATCCGCAGGGCAGGTCGGCGCGGTGTTCGTAGCGCTGCAGCGGCACCCCGGCCTGCCGGCAGGCCAGTTCGAAAGCCGCCGCAGTGCGGCCGTCGGTGGCGTAGCGCAAATTCGGGTGGACCTTGAGCACCGGTCCGCCGTTGACGTGGATCAGATGACCGGGTTCGTGCCGCTCCGGATAGTTGGGGTGGGTGGCGTGCGCCATGTCCGCCGACGCCAGCATCGACGCGGTGGTCAGCCGCAGGAAGTCCTCGCGATCACCGCCCGCGGCCAGCACGATGCGCTCCAGGGTGGTCCGCAGGAAGTCCGACTGCGCACCGTGGTCGGAGCTCGATCCGACCTCCTCGTGGTCGAACAGCGCCAGCATCGGCAGGTGGTCGCCGGCGCCGGCGGCCAGCAGAGCCTGCAGACCCGCGTAGCAACTCGCCTGGTTGTCCAACCGCGGCGCGCTGATGAGGTCCCGTTCGAGGCCCGCGAGTCGGGAGGGTTCCAGGACATGGGTCATCAGGTCGGCGGAGAGCAGGTCGGGGTGCGCGATCCCGGCCCAGTCGGCGACGTAGTAGTGGAACGGGCGGGCCGGCCCCTCGGCGCCGAACACCGCGTCGAGATGGCGCTGCGGGTTGAGGCTGGGGTTGTTGCGATCCTCGGCGAGGTGGATGGCCAGTTGCGGCACCCGCAGCAGCGGTTCGTCGAGCCGGAACAGCCGGTGCTCGACGGCACCGCTTCCGGTGCGCAGCGAGATTCGCCCGCTCAGGCCCAGATCGCGGTCCAGCCACGAGTTCAGCCACGCCCCGCCGTAGGGCTGGAGGCGAAGCAGCCGCCACGAGGTCTCCGTGCGGTCCGGCCGCTGCTTGACACGCAGGTTGGGGCTATCGGTGTGGCCGCCGATGACGCGGAACGGCGCGAGGCCGGCGCCGTGCCAGGCGATCAGCGACCCGGCCCGCACCGTGAAGAAGCGCCCGGACGCCGCCTGATCCCACCGGTCGGTCTCGGCCAGTTCGGTGTAGCCGGCCGTGCGCAGCCGGCCGGCGACCGTCGCGCAGACATGGAATGGCGACGGCGAGGCGTCGATGAAATCGCACAGTCCCTGCGCGCTGGCCCCGGTCATGAGTCAGGCGGCCAGCACCGCGTCGAGCAGCGAGTAGAACATGCCCAGTCCGTCGTCGGACGGTCCGGTCAGCGGTTCGGTCGCGTGCTCGGGATGCGGCATCAGGCCCACCACCGCTCCGTTGGCCGAGGCGACGCCGGCGATGTCGCGCATCGACCCGTTGGGGTTTTCGGCGTACCGGAAAACCACCCTGTTCTCGGCCTCGAGTTGGTCCAGCACCGACTCGGCCGCGACGTAGCGGCCCTCGCCCGACTTCAGCGGCACGAGCAGCTCCGCGCCGATCTCGTAGCGCGATGTCCAGGCGGTGGCCGTCGACGCCACCCGCAGCCACGAGTCACGGCAGACGAAGTGCAGCCCGGCGTTGCGGGCCAACGCCCCGGGCAGCAGCCCGGCCTCGCAGAGGATCTGGAAGCCGTTGCAAATCCCCAGCACCGGCAGGCCCCGGCCGGCGGCGGCGACCACCTCGGTCATGACGGGGGCGAACCTGGCGATGGCGCCGCAGCGTAGGTAGTCGCCGTAGGAGAACCCGCCCGGAATCACGACCGCATCGACCCCCTTGAGGTCGGCATCGGCGTGCCACAGACTCACCGCGTCGGCACCGGCCAGCCGGAGCGCCCGGGCCGCGTCGACGTCGTCGAGGGTTCCCGGGAAGGTGATAACGCCGACGCGCGCGCCGATGTGCGATCCGCCGTCGGCTTCCCGCTGGCCGCTCACGGCGGGTCCCGGGTGACCGACCAGTCCTCGATCACGGTGTTGGCCAGCAGCGATTCGGCGATCTGGGCCAGTTCGCCTTCGGTCACAGCGTCGTCGACCTCGAGTTCGAAGCGCTTGCCCTGCCGCACGTCGGAGACCCCGGCATGCCCAAGCCGATCGAGCGCCCGTGAAATCGCCTGACCCTGCGGGTCGAGGATCTCCGCCTTGGGCATCACGTTGACCACTACGCGTGCCACTGGATCTCCTTGCGCCTCGGGCGGGCGGACGGGCCAACTCTACCGGCGGTGCCGCCGCCGGGCGGTGTGGACCGGCCGCGTACGCCCGATCGCGCCCGGAGCACAATCTGCTCCATGGAGTTGACGCACTTCGGGCATTCCTGCCTGCACGCCGACCTCGACGGCACCACCCTGCTGTTCGACCCAGGCACCTTCTCGCACGGCTTCGAGGGCATCACCGGCCTGTCGGCGATCCTGATCACCCATCAGCATCCCGACCACGCCGACCCGCAGCGGCTTCCCGCTCTGGTGGAGGCCAATCCGCAGGCGGCGCTGTACGCCGATCCCCAGACCGCGGCCGCCCTGGGCGGCGACTGGGTGGCTGTTGCCGCCGGGGACGAGCTGCGCATCGGCGCCCTGACCGTGCGCGGCGGCGGCGGGCGGCACGCGGTCATCCACCCCGAGATCCCGGGGATCGACAACATCTCCTATCTGATCGGTGACGACGAGCACCCGGCGCGGCTGATGCACCCCGGAGATTCGCTGTTCGTTCCGGGCGAGCCGGTGGAGGTGCTGGCTGCTCCGGCCGCCGCGCCGTGGCTGAAGATCTCAGAGGCGGTCGACTACCTGCGGGCGGTGGCCCCGCGGCAGGCGGTGCCGATCCATCAGGGCATCATCGCCCCCGAGGCGCGCGGGATCTTCTACGGTCGCCTCGCCGAGATGACCGACACCGACTTCCGGGTGCTTGCCGAGGAGGACGCGACCCGGTTCTGACAGGAGAGGGCGGGCAATGAGCGTTGTGGAGCTGGAGCGGCTGTTCGGCCTGGGCGGCAAGACCGCGTTGGTCACCGGTGGCACCCGCGGGATCGGGTTGATGATCGCCCGCGGGCTGCTCGCCGCAGGGGCGACGGTGGTGCTCAGTTCCCGCAAGGCCGACGCCTGCGAGCAGGCGGTGGTCGAGCTCTCCCGGCTCGGCCCGGTCCGGGCGATCCCGGCCGACCTGTCCCGGCGGGCGGAGTGCGCGCGACTGGCCGCCGAGACCCTCAACGGGGCGGACCGGCTCGACA
>CAYXOM010000041.1:0-1914 GCA_964466565.1 uncultured Mycobacterium sp. | reverse complement strand
ATCTACCTGTTCAAGAACAACACCGACTCGGCCGGCAACTCCTACGGCTGCCACGAGAACTACCTGATCGTGCGGGCCGGGGAGTTCTCCCGGATCTCCGACGTGCTGCTGCCGTTCCTGGTCACCCGGCAACTTATCTGCGGAGCCGGCAAGGTCCTGCAGACCCCGAAGGCCGCCACGTTCTGCCTCTCTCAGCGAGCCGAGCACATCTGGGAGGGCGTCTCCAGCGCGACCACCCGGTCGCGGCCGATCATCAACACCCGCGACGAGCCGCACGCCGACGCCGAGAAGTACCGCCGGCTGCACGTCATCGTCGGCGACTCCAACATGAGCGAGACCACCACCATGCTCAAGGTGGGCACCGCCGCCCTGGTGCTGGAGATGATCGAGGCCGGTGTCCCGTTCCGGGACTTCGCGCTGGACAACCCGATCCGGGCGATCCGCGAGGTGAGCCACGACCTGACCGGACGGCGGCCGGTGCGGCTGGCCGGCGGCCGGCAGGCCAGCGCGCTGGACATCCAGCGCGAGTACTTCGCCCGCGCGCACGACTACCTGCGGTCCCGCGAGCCGAACACCCAGCTCGAGCAGGTCGTCGACCTGTGGGGCCGCCAGCTCGACGCCGTCGAGAGCCAGGACTTCGCCAAGGTCGACACCGAGATCGACTGGGTTATCAAGCGCAAGCTGTTCGGCCGCTATCAGGACCGCTACAGCATGGAGCTGTCCCACCCCAAGATCAGCCAGCTCGACCTGGCCTACCACGACATCAAGCGCGGCCGCGGGGTGTTCGACCTGCTGGCCCGCAAGGGGCTGGCCGCGCGGGTGACCACCGACGAGGAGATCGAGGACGCCGTGGACACCCCGCCGCAGACGACGCGGGCCAAACTGAGGGGCGAGTTCATCGCCGCCGCCCAGGAGGCCGGCCGCGACTTCACCGTGGACTGGGTGCACCTCAAACTCAACGACCAGGCCCAGCGGACCGTGCTCTGCAAAGACCCGTTCCGGTCCTCCGACGAGCGGGTCAAGCGACTGATCGCCAGCATGTGACCGGGGCGGGCGCGGGCCCGCCAGCGGCTAGAGTGTGCGCGTGGCGCCCACCCGGATCGACAAAGTCGAGCGGCTGACCAACCTGTTCATCGCGCTGCTGACCACCCGAGGGTTTCTCACCGCCGACCGGATCCGCAAGATCGTCCTGGGCTACGGCGACTGTCCCACCGACGAGGCCTTCGCGCGGACCTTCGAGCGCGACAAGGCCGAACTGCGCGACCTCGGCATCCCGCTGGAGACCGGCCGGTCCTCGATCCACGACACCACCGACGGCTACCGGATCAGGCCGGACGCCTACGCGCTGCCCGACATCGAGCTCACCCCCGCGGAGTCGGCGGCCGTGGCGGTGGCCACCACGCTGTGGGAGTCTCCCGAGCGGATCACGGCCACCCAGAGCGCCCTGCTGAAGCTGCGGGCCGCCGGGGTCGACATCGACCCGGTCGCCGAGGTGGCGATCACCTCCGGCGCGGGCCCCGCAGGCCTGCGCGGATCCGAGGGCGTGCTGGGGTCGTTGTTCGCCGCCATCGAGGCCGGGCGGGCGGTGCGCTTCGATCACCGCCACAGCCCGATCGACGAGTACACCACCCGGACGGTGGAACCCTGGGGCGCGGTGACCGCGCAGGGGCGCTGGTACCTGGTCGGGCACGACCGCGACCGCGGCGCCACCCGCATCTTCCGGCTCTCCCGGATCGGTGCGCAGGTGACGGCGATCGGACCGCCGGGTGCGGTGACCCGGCCGGCCGGGGTCGACCTGCGGGCGGTGGTGGACCGGGCCATCGGTGAGGCGGCCGGCGGCGGGCAGGCCCGGGTCTGGGTGGCCGACGGCCGTGCCAATGCGTTGCGCCGGGCGGGCCGGGTGACCGGGCGCCG
>CAYXOM010000040.1:0-6987 GCA_964466565.1 uncultured Mycobacterium sp. | reverse complement strand
CGGGGCGGTCCGCCGGGCTAGACGGGGTGTTCGGTGGTCCGTCACCGGCGGGAGCACCGGTGGCCCGCCGAACACCGGGGGCTCGTAGTCCCCGACAGGCGATACGTTGGATGACATCGCGGCCATGATGACAGTCGCACGCCACGGCGTGCAGTCACCCGATCTGCAGGAGGTGGATGAACGGTGCCGGCCCGCCTGTCCACCGCCGACGCGGCCTTCTACCAGCGCGAGGCCACCACCACCCCGATGTACGTGGGGTCGCTGTCCATCCTGCGCCGGCCGCGCGGCGGACTGAGCTTCGAACGGCTGCTGGAGACCGTGGAGCGGCAGTTGCCGCGGGTGCCGCGATACCGGCAGAAGGTGCGCGAGATCACCCTGGGCCTGGCCCGGCCGGTCTGGGTCGACGACCCCGACTTCGACATCACCTACCACGTCCGGCGCTCGGCGCTGCCGTCGCCGGGCAGCGACGCCCAGTTGCACGAACTCATCTCCCGGCTGGCCGGCCGGCCCCTGGACCGCACCCGGCCGCTGTGGGAGATGTACCTGATCGAGGGCTTGTCCGGAAACCGGCTCGCACTGTTCATCAAGTCGCACCAGGCCCTGGTCAACGGCATGACAGCACTGGAGATCGGGCATGTGATCGCCGACCGGTCGGCCCGGCCGTCCACCGGCGCGGCGGTGGTGGACCTGTGGCTGCCTCGCGGCGAACCCTCGGCCGGGCGGTTGCTGTTCGAGGCGGTCGGCGACTGGCTGGCCCGGCCCGGCCACGAGCTGCGGGCGGCGCGTGAGACGCTCGCCGAGGTGGTGGCCAACAGCGCCGAACTGACCGAGTTGGCGCGCCGCGCCGCCGACGCGGCGCGCACCGTGGTGCGCGGCAGCGCCCCGGACAGTCCGCTGAACACCACGGTGTCGCGGCACCGGCGGTTCACCGTCGCCTCGGCCGCGCTGGCCGACTTCCGGGCCGTCCGGGCCCGCTACGACTGCGACGTCAACGACGTCGTGCTGGCGGTCATCGCCGGCGCGCTGCGCAACTGGCTGCTCTCCCGGGGCGAGCCGGTGACCGTCAGCACCGCCATGCGCGCGATGGCGCCCACGTCGGTCTATCCCGCCGCAGAGCTGACCGCCGGCCCGGGTCAGGCCATCAGCGAGGTGGCGCCGTTCCTGATCGAACTGCCCGTCGGCGAGCCCAACCCGGTGGTGCGACTGTCCCAGATCGCGCATGCCACCGAGTCGCACTCGGCCGGCGCCAGCCTGGTGGCGGCCCGCACCATCGTCAC
This sequence comes from uncultured Mycobacterium sp., assembly GCA_964466565.1. Lineage (GTDB taxonomy): Bacteria > Actinomycetota > Actinomycetes > Mycobacteriales > Mycobacteriaceae > Mycobacterium. The sequence goes on along the minus strand of CAYXOM010000040.1, from coordinate 5,710 downwards.
GCTGTCGGGGTTTCCGCCGCCGACGCTGCACGCGATGGGCACCCGGGTGGCCACCCAGTACCCGCCGCGCCAGTTCAACCTGCTGATCACCAATGTGCCGGGCCCGCAGTCCCAGATGTACGTCGCCGGGACCAAGGTGCTCGAGACCTACGCCGTCCCGCCGCTGCTGCACGATCAGGTGCTGGCCATCTCGGTGACGTCCTACTGCGGGCGGCTCTACTTCGGCATCAACGCCGACCGCGACGCGATGCCCGACGTGGAGATGCTGCCCGAACTGCTCGCCGAGTCGCTGGAGGAACTGCTCGAGGCGGCCCGCTGAGCTGATCGTCGTACGATGCGGCGGTGAGCGGGTCCGAACCGGGGCAGTCGCGCAGACTCTCCACCGAGGTCTACGAGGCGGAGCTGTATCGCCTGCAGATCGAGCTGGTGAAACTGCAGGAGTGGACCCGGGCCACCGGCGCCCGGATCGTCGTGCTCTTCGAGGGCCGCGACGCCGCCGGCAAGGGCGGGACCATCAAGCGCATCACCGAGTACCTCAGCCCGCGCACGGTGCGCATCGCCGCGCTGCCCGCGCCCACCGAGCGCCAGCGCGGCCAGTGGTACTTCCAGCGCTACATCGAGCACCTGCCCAGCCGCGGTGAGATCGTGCTCTTCGACCGGTCCTGGTACAACCGGGCCGGGGTGGAGCGGGTGATGGGATTCTGCACCCCGCAGGACGAGGCGCTGTTCCTGCGGCAGTGCCCGATCTTCGAGCAGATGCTCATCGACGACGGGATCCTGTTGCGCAAGTACTGGTTCTCGGTCTCCGAGGAGGAACAACTCAAGCGGTTCAAGGCCCGGATGAGCGACCCGCTGCGGCGCTGGAAGCTCTCCCCGATGGACCTGGAGTCGGTCTACCGCTGGGAGGACTACTCGCGGGCCAAGGACGACATGATGGTGCACACCGACATCCCGGCCAGCCCCTGGTTCGTCGTGGAGTCGGCGATCAAGAAACACGCCCGGCTCAACATGATCTCGCACCTGCTGCGGTCCATCCCCTACACCGAGGTCGATCCGGAGCAGGTCGATCTCCCCAAGCGGCCGCAGACCGGCAACTACCGGCGCCCGCCGCGCGAACTGGCGAACTACGTCGACGACTACGCCGCCACCCTGCTGGGCGACAGTGACTAGCAGGGTCTACATCCCGGCCACCCTGGGCATGCTGACCGAACTGGTCGCCGACGGCTGGATCGCACCGCGCGGCGGGATCGTCTTCGCCCTCACCCCGGCGCTGCGCGAGGCCTACGCCCATGGCGACGACGAGGAACTCGCCGAGGTTGCCCGCGGCGAGGCGGCGCTGGCCTCCCTGCGCCTGCTGGCCGCCGAGACGCGCGGCGGGCTGCCGCCGCGCCGGGTGGTGCTGGTCGCCGACGCGCCCGCCGAGGCCGTCACCGCGCGTCCCGACCTCGACGACGCGGTCATGCGGGTCAGCGGGCGCATCCCGCTCGACCAGGTGGTGGCGGCCTATGTCGACAACGCCGCCGCCGAACCGGCGGTCGAGGCCGCCGTCGAGGTGATCGACGCCGCGGACCTCGGCGACGAGGACGCCGAGCTGACCGTCGGCGACGCCCAGGACCACGACCTGGCCTGGTACGCCACCCAGGAGCTGCCGTTTCTGCTTGAATTGCTGTGATGGGAAGGGTCGGGTCCACCGCACGGGCGCTGGTGTCGCGGGCGACCACGCCGCTGCTGCCGGGGGACTACCTCTGCTTGGTCAACCCGCTGTGGTCGGCGCGCGAGGTGCGCGGCCGGGTGCTCACGGTGCGCCCGGAGACGGCCGACTCGGCGACGCTGGTCATCCGCCCGGGCCGGGGCTTCGGCTTCGACTACGCGCCCGGTCAGCACATCGGGATCGGGGTGGCCGTCGACGGCCGCTGGCGCTGGCGGTCCTACTCGCTGACCTCGGCTCCCCGGTCCACCGCCCGCACCGTGAGCATCGCGGTCAAGGCGGTTCCGGAGGGGTTCGTCTCCGGGCATCTGGTGCGCGGGCTGCGGCCGGGCACCCTGGTGCGGCTGGCCGCCCCCCGGGGCGACTTCGTGATGCCCGACCCGGCGCCGGCGAAGGTGCTCTTCCTGACCGCCGGTTCGGGTGTGACCCCGATCGTGTCGATGCTGCGGACCCTCAAGCGGCGCAATCAGATCGGCGACATCGTGCACCTGCACTCCGCGCCGAGCGCCGCCGAGGCGATGTTCGCCGCCGAACTGTCGGCCCTGTCCGCCTCGGTCCCCGGCTACCGCCTCGCCCTGCGCGCCACCCGGACCGAGGGCCGGTTGGAACTGTCGGACCTGGACGACGCGGTGCCCGACTGGCGTGAGCGGCAGACCTGGGTGTGCGGGCCGGCCGGCCTGCTCGACGCCGCCGAGCGGCACTGGGCCGGTGCGGGACTGGGTGATCGGCTGCACTGCGAGCGCTTCGCGGCCGTGCGCTCGGCGCGGGGGGCCGGCGGCACCGTCACCTTCGCCCGCAGCGGCCGGCGCCGCGCGGTGGACGCCGCGACCACGCTGCTCGACGCCGGCGAGCAGGCCGGTGTTCTCATGCCGTTCGGCTGCCGGATGGGCATTTGTCACACGTGCATGGTTACCCTGGCCGACGGGCGGGTGCGCGACCTGCGCACCGGCGCCGAGCACGAGCCGGGGTCGCGGGTGCAGACCTGCATCTCGGTCGCCGACGGGGACTGCGTGGTGGACATCTGATGGCGATCGCCGACATCGAGGAGTTCGCCCACCTGACCGACGCCGACATCGAGGCGCTGGCGGTCGAACTCGACGCCCTGCGCGCCGAGGTGGAGGAGTCCCTCGGGGAGCGCGACGCCCGCTACATCCGCCGCACCATCGCCGCCCAGCGCGGGCTGGAGGTGGCGGGCCGGCTGCTGCTGGCGTTCGGGTCGCGCCGTGCCGCCCTGATCGGCGGCACCGCGGCGCTGGCGCTGGCCAAGATCGTCGAGAACATGGAGATCTCCCACAACGTGCTGCACGGCCAGTGGGACTGGATGAACGACCCGGAGATCCACTCGGCGACCTGGGAGTGGGACATGGTCGGGGTCGCCAAGCACTGGCGGATCACCCACAACGTCTCCCACCACACCTACACCAACATCCTCGGGATGGACGACGACGTGGGCTACGGGGTGCTGCGGGTGACCCGCGACGAGCCGTGGGTGCCGCGCAACCTGCTCAACCTGTTCTTCAACACGGTGCTCGCGGTGGGCTTCGAATGGGGGATCGCCCTGCAGCACCTGGAGGCCCGCGAGATCCTGCGCGCCGACACCCGGGCCGCCGCGCTGGTCCGGCTGCGCGAACTGACCGCCAAGGCCTCGGGTCAGCTGGCCAAGGACTTCCTGGTGTGGCCGGCGCTGACCGCACTGTCGCCGCACAACCGGGGCCGCGCCGGATTCGTCACCACGCTCAAGGCCAACCTGGCGGCCAACGTGATCCGCAACCTGTGGACCAACGCGGTCATCTTCTGCGGCCACTTCCCCGACGGGGCCGAGAAGTTCACCGCGGGCGATCTGGCCGGGGAGGGCCGCGGGCAGTGGTACCTGCGGCAGATGCTGGGCAGCGCCAACATCGACGCCGGCCCGGTGCTCGCTTTCCTCACCGGCAACCTCGCGTACCAGATCGAGCACCACCTCTTCCCCGACCTGCCCAGCAACCGGCTGGCCGGCATCGCGGTGCGGGTGCGCGCGCTGTGCGACAAGTACGACCTGCCCTACACCACCGGCCCGCTGGCGGTGCAGTATGTCAAGTCTTGGCGCACCATCGCCAAGCTCTCGCTGCCCGACGCGCTGCTGCGCGCCACCGCCGACGACGCCCCGGAGACCCGCAGCGAGCGGATGTTCGCGATGCTCGCCCCGGCCGAGCGTGGCCGGGGCCTCAAGAGCGCGCTGGCCGCGGTGCGCGCCCGCCGGCGCCGTTAGCCGATCCGGTCGAAGGTCTCCGGGTCCGGCCCGGTGCGCCCGCCGGCACCGCGGTCGAGTTCGCCGAGCGCCTCGAGTTCCTCGTCGGTGATCTCGAAGTCGAAGATCTCGAAGTTCTCCCGCATCCGCCGGGGGTCGACGGTCTTGGGGAACACCACGTCGCCGCGCTCGATGTGCCAGCGCAGCACCACCTGCGCCGGGTGCACCCCGGCCGCCCGGGCGACCCGCAGCACGGTCGGCTCGCGCAGCACGGTCCCCCGCGCGATCGGCGACCAGGCCTCGGTGACGATGTCGTGCTCGGTGTCGTAGGCGCGCACCGCGTCGTTGGTGAAGTAGGGGTGCACCTCGATCTGGTTGACCGCCGGCGTGGTCGCGGTCTCCCGGGCCAGCTCTTGGAGGTGGTGGATCGCGAAGTTGGACACCCCGATGCTGCGCGCGCGCCCGTCGGCCCTGAACTCCTCGAGGGTGTTCCAGGTGGACACGTAGTCGCCGTCGTAGCGGGTGGGCAGCGGCCAGTGGATGAGGAACAGGTCGACGTAGTCGCTGCCGAGCCGCTCGAGGGTGCCCTCGAAGGCCCGCCGGGCGTCCTCGGGGCGGTGCACGGCGTTGCCCAGCTTGCTGGTGATGAACACCTCGGCTCGGTCCAGCCCGGCGTCGCGGATGCCCTGGGCGACCTCCCGCTCGTTGCCATAGCCCTGCGCGGTGTCGATGTGGCGGTAGCCCACCTCCACCGCGGCGCGCACCGCCGCGGCGGTCTCCTCCGGCGGGATCTTGAACACCCCGAAGCCCAGTTGCGGGATGTGGTTGCCGTCGTTGAGGGTGATCAGCGGAACGTTCCCGACGGTCGTGCTCACGTGCCTCTCCTCTGTTCGGCCAGTGTCTGCAGCAGTCGCCGGGCGGCGCCCACCCGCCGCGCCGGGGCACCGGTGAGCCCGTCGAGGGCGCACTCCGGGTCCGCCGGGGGGCCCCTGTGCCCGCACCCGCGCGGGCACAGGGTGATCCTCTCACCGAGGTCGGAGAACGCCGCGAGCACGTCGTCGGGCCGGATGTGCGCCAGGCCGAACGAGCGCACCCCCGGCGTGTCGATCACCCAGCCGCCGCCGGGCAGCGGCAGCGCCACCGACGCCGTCGAGGTGTGCCGGCCCTTGCCCACCCCCGACACCACGCCGGTGGCCCGCTCCGCCGCCGGCACGAGGCGGTTCACCAGGGTGGACTTGCCCACCCCCGAGTGCCCCAGCAGCACGCTGATCCGGCCCGACAACAGCTCGGCGACCGCGGTCAGCGGCGCGTCGCGGGCGGCGGTGACCACCTTCAGGTCGAGGTCGGCGAACCAGGCGGCGAACGGTTCGGCCGGGGCCAGGTCGGTCTTGGTCAGGCACAGCACCGGGGTGATGCCGCCGGCGAACGCCGCGATCAGGGCCCGGTCGACCAGCCCGGTCCGCGGCGGCGGGTCGGCCAGCGCGACGACGATCACCAGCTGGTCGGCGTTGGCCACCACCACCCGTTCGGTGGGGTCGGTGTCGTCGGCGGTCCTGCGCAGCACCGTCGTGCGCGCGCCGCGGCGCACGATGCGGGCCAGGGCGTCGGGCCGGCCGGACAGGTCGCCCACCAGCTCGACCAGGTCGCCGACGACGATCGGGGTCCGGCCCAGCTCCCGCGCCCGCATCGCGGTCACCGGCGCCCTCAATTCCATCGGACATCCGGACATGGCCCGACGGATGCAGGACTTTCTTCGGGACCCCGATCCCTTGGTG
>CAYXOM010000039.1:0-2485 GCA_964466565.1 uncultured Mycobacterium sp. | reverse complement strand
GCGCCGTGACGGCCAGGAAGATCCCGTAGCCGGCCGCGGCGAGCACCGCGGCCGCCCACCACCCCCGTACCCGCCGCGGGGCCCGGTTGTAGCGGGGGCGGGGGGCCCCGCCCGGGGGGGGGGGTGGGGGGACCCGCGGGCGGGCCGCGGCGGCGCCGCCGTCGGCGGTGAGTCGGAACGGCACCGCCTCCAGTACCTTCTGCAGGGTGTCGTCCAGCGGTGGTGTGGCGGATGTCTCGTCCCCTGGCACACGCCCACGCTACAAACCGGCCCCGCCGCGGGTGCGGGGGTGGTGGGCGGCCGCAGTGGTCGCCGCGACCGGCTACGGGATCTTTCTGGCCGTCACGGCGCTGAGGGTGCCGCCCGGTGCGGACCTGACCGGGCAGTTCTGGGCCCAGCCGGCGGCGAAGACCGCGATGGCGGTGCTGCTCGCGTTGGCCGCGCTGCACCATCCGGTGGTCCGGGAACGACGCTGGCTGGTGGCGGCGCTACTGCTGTCCGCACTCGGCGACTTCCTCCTGGCGATCCCGTGGTGGCCGCCGGCGTTCGTCAGCGGACTGGGCGCCTTCCTGGTGGCGCACCTGTGCTATCTGGCGGTGTTGCTGCCGTTGCGGGGCAGGCCCGGACCGGTCCGGCTGCTGGCCGTGGCCGCGGTGCTGACCGGCTGTGCGCTCATGCTTTCGCGGTTGTGGCCCCGGTTGCAGGCCGACGGCGCCGTCGTCCCGGTGGCCCTCTACATCGGCGTGCTGGCGGCGATGGTGTGCGCCGCGTTGATCGCCCGGCTGCCCACCGGGTGGACGGCTCTGGGTGCGGTGCTGTTCGCGGTGTCGGACGGGCTGATCGGCCTCGGTCGGTTCACTCTCGGCTCCCAGGCCCTGGAGTTGCCGATCTGGTGGATCTACGCCGTCGCGCAGATCCTGATCACCGCCGGGCTGTTCTTCGGCCGGGCCCGGGAGCGCCTTTCTGTCGGTGCCCGCCGGTAGCCTCAGACCCACACGTTACCGACTCGTGGGGGGCACAACATGACCGATTCCAACCTGTCGCTGGTCGCCGCGCTGCTGGACCGTTCCGGCTCGATGCGGTCCATCGCCGAGGACATGCGGGGGGGATTCGACGGCTACATCGCCACGGAGTGCGCGAATCCCGGGACCACGCTGGTGACTCTCGCCCAGTTCGACGACCGCTACGAAATGGTCTACCGGGACCGTCCCGCGCAGGAGGTTGCGCCGCTGAGGCTGGAACCGCGCGGCCGCACCGCCCTGCTCGACGCGATCGGGCGGTTCGTCACGGAGGTGGGCGAGGGCCTGGCCGCGCTCCCGGAGGAGCAGCGTGCGGGTTCGGTCACGATTCTGGTGATCACCGACGGCTACGAGAACGCCAGCAGGGCCTGGACCGTTGAAGCGGTGCGCGAGCTCATTTCCCGGCAGGAGACGGTCTACGGCTGGGACTTCGTGTTCCTCGGCGCCAACATGGACGCCGTCGAGGTGGGTGCGCGGCTGGGATTCGCGCCCGGCAAGTCGCTGACCTACGACGCATCCGGCGCGGCGGTGCAGGGAGCCTGGAAGGTGATGGGCGACTACAGTGCGCGCAAGCGGTCTTCCGCCGCCGGGTCCCCGGCTTCGGTGGTCTTCACCGAGGCCGACCGCCGGCAGGCGCGCGACGGGCGGTAACCGACCGGACGGGATCAGGTGAGCGGTACCGGTCGGCAGGCGGCGGAGCACGAACCCGTCGCCCGGGTGCTGCCGATGCTGTCGGTGCCGCACCTGGACCGCGAGTTCGACTACCTGGTGCCCGCCGAGCAGTCCGACGACGCCCAGCCCGGTGTGCGGGTCCGGGTGCGCTTCCATGGCCGCCTGGTCGACGCTTTCGTCCTCGAACGGCGCTCAGGGAGCGACCACGCCGGCAAGCTGGGCTGGCTCGACCGGGTGATCTCCGCCGAACCGGTGCTCACCCCCGAAGTGCGACGGCTCGTCGATGCGGTCGCGGCCAGGTACGCCGGCACGCGCCCGGATGTGTTGCGGCTGGCCGTTCCGCCGCGGCACGCCGGTGCCGAGAAGGCGGCCTTCGCCCCGGCGTCGGCGCCGGTCGTCGAGCCCGTCGACCCGGCCGCCTGGGATCGCTACACCCGGGGGGGACAGTTCATCGAGGCGCTGGCCCGCCGGCGCGCGGCCCGGGCGGTCTGGCAGGCGTTGCCGGGGGAGTCCTGGTGGGACCGGATCGCCGAGGCGGCCGCGGTCACCGTCGGCGGGGGGCAGGGCGCCCTGCTCATCGTTCCCGATCAGCGCGACGTGGATGTGCTCGCGCGGGCGGCTGCGGCCCGCATCGACGAGTCCGCGGTGGTGGCCCTGGCGGCCGGATTGGGTCCCTCAGCGCGCTACCGACGGTGGCTGTCGGTGTTGCGGGGGCAGGCCCGGTTGGTCATCGGGACCCGCAGCGCGGTGTTCGCACCGGTCGCCCGGCTCGGCCTGGTGATCGTCTGGGACGA
>CAYXOM010000038.1:0-2447 GCA_964466565.1 uncultured Mycobacterium sp. | reverse complement strand
CGTCACCGCCGGCGCCGCCACGACGGCCACGGCCGCCGCCACCACGGCCGCCGCCACCACGGCCGCCGCAGCCAGCAGACCGATCGGACGCCGGTTGCTGCGGTGCCGCCCGAGCACCTCGGCCGGCCGGCGCGCCGGCGGTGGCGCGGCCAGCACCGACATCGCCAGCAGAGCGGCGGCCAGGGAGATCACCGGCAACCCCGCTCGTCGAGGAGCCGGGCGAGCGTCTGGGCACCCGTTCCGGATCCCTGCCCGAGACGCCAGGCCGGCTCCGAACGGACCTGACCGCCGTCGGTGCGATTCAGCACCGCGATCTCGCTTACCCGCCGCCCGCCGCGGCCCCGGCTGACGTGCACCACCGCCTGCACCGCTGCGGCAAGCTGACTGTGCAGGGCGCGGCGGTCCAGCCCGCCCAGCGCCCCCAGTGCCTCCAGGCGGGCGGGCACCTCGGCGGGGCTGTTGGCGTGTACTGTGCCGGCGCCGCCGTCGTGGCCGGTGTTGAGCGCCGTCAACAGATCGACGACCTCCTCGCCGCGCACCTCGCCGACGACGATGCGGTCCGGCCGCATCCGCAGGGCCTGGCGCACCAGCTGGCGAAGCGTCACCTCGCCGGCGCCCTCGACGTTGGCGGTGCGCGCCACCAGCCGGACCAGGTGCGGGTGAGCGGGGGCGAGTTCCGGGGCGTCTTCGACACAAACGATCCGTTCACCGACCGGCACCGCACCCAGCGCGGCGGCGAGCAGGGTGGTCTTCCCGGCTCCGGTGCCTCCGGACACCAGGAAGGCCAGCCTGGCCTCGATGATCCGGCTCAGCAGCGTGTCGGCCTCGGGGGCGATCGCCCCGGCCGCCCGCAGGGTCGCCAGGTTCTGAGTGGCCGGCCGCAGCACCCGCAGCGACAGACAGGTGCCCGACGGGCAGACCGGCGGCAGCACCGCGTGCAGCCGCACGGCCAGACCGCCGGGCCCGAGTCGCAGCCGGCCGTCCACCCAGGGCTGGGCGTCGTCGAGCCGCCGACCGGCCGCGACCGCGAAACGCTGGGCGAGCCGTCGCACCGCCGCCTCGTCGGGGAATCTGATCCCGGTGCGGCGCAGGCCGTCGCCGTCGTCGACCCAGATCTGATCGGGGGCGGTGACCAGCACGTCGGTCGTCCCCTCGGCGGCCAGCAGCGGATCGAGGACACCGGCTCCGGTGAATTCGGTCTCCAGGGCCCGCAGGCTGGCGAGGGTCTCGGTGTCGCCGAGGACGCCGCCGGCTTCCGCCCGCACCGCGGCCGCGACCGCGATCGGGCGCAGCCCCGCACGTTCGGCGGCGAGCCTCTCCCGGACCCGATCGATCAGCGAGTCGCTCACGCCGCCCGCACCCCGGCTCCAGCCGGTACTGCCGCGAGAACCGACCGCGCGGCGGCGGACAGCGGCGAACCCCGGCGCAGCCGCAGGCCGCCACGGTCGAGTCGCTGGGCCAGCATCGGCTCGGGCCGCATCCCGGCGAGCAGCGGAGCGCCCACCGCGGCGACCGCCTGGTCCGGCGACAGCCCTCCCGGGGCGGGCCCGCGGACCACCAGACCGATCCCCGGGTTGACCGTTCCCACCACGCCGACGGTGGCCGCAGCCGCCGCGAAACCCCGGACGTCGCACGGGGTCAGGACGACCACGAGGTCGGCGAGCTCGAGCACCCTCACCCCGGCCGCGGTCAGCTGCCGGGGGACGTCACACACCACTGTGGCGCCCCCGCGTCGCCCGGCATCCACGACGGCTGCCGCCGGAGCCGGATCGATCTCGAAATACGCACGGCCGCAGGACAGTACCCTGACTCCGAGGCGGTGTGGCAGGACATCGCGGACGGCCGACCAGCTCACCTTGCCGTCGTGCACGCCGAGGTCGGGCCAGCGCAGGCCGGGTTCGGACTCCGCACCGAGCAACAAATCCAGACCCCCGCCGACGGTGTCGAGGTCGACCAGCAGGGCCTCGGGCGCGCTCTGCGCCAGGGCGGCGGAGAAGACCGACGCCCCGGCCCCGCCACGCCCGGCGACGACGGCCAGCACCGGGCCGGGCGCGGGCGCGCCCGAACCCTGTTCGGCGGCCTCGAACAACGCCCGCACCAGTGCGGGTTCCTGGTCGGGCAGCCCGCACACCTGCCGTGCCCCGAGTTCCACCGCGGCCGCCCAGGCCGACTCCGTCGGCACCCCGGGCACCGCCAGGACCACGTGGTCGCGCCGCGGCAGGCCAGCGGCAAGACAGCACCGGGCGCCGCCCTCGTCGACCAGCACGGCGGCAGCCGCAAGCCACCTGCGTCGGGCCGGTACCCCCGAATGCACCGCCGCGACCCCGGCGGCGGCGGCGGCCCGGTCGGCTCCGGCGACGAGGGCGGGGTCCTCGAGAACGGTCAGTACGGCGGTCGTCACGCCGTTCACCCTGGCTCCGGAGCGAACGGCGGGGGGGGGGGGGGGG
>CAYXOM010000037.1:0-2451 GCA_964466565.1 uncultured Mycobacterium sp. | reverse complement strand
ACTTCGGCGGCACCGGTGTGAGCACCGTGTCGATCTGGATGGGAATTCTTCTCACCGAACGGATGCGGGCGCTGTTCGACGGCAAACCCGACGCCCTGCGGGCCTTCGCCGAGCATGCCGAGACGCCGCAATTCACCGGGCGGCTGATCGATGCGCTCTACCGGGATCAGCAGTTACCCACACTCTCAGGCCACACCATGATCGGAGCCGAACTTGCTGCGCGCTACGGCATCACCGATGCCGGCGGCCGACGGCCACCGTCTCACCGGGACGCCCTGGGTGCACCGCGGGAGCCCAGCCGAGTCGTCATCCGCTAAGGCGCAGTCAGTCCTCTTTGCGGATCAGCTTCTGCAGTGCCTTGCGGTCCGGTTCCAGTAATTCCGCGATCCGGGCGGCGTTGATATCGGCCACGATGATCTCGCCGACGTCCTTGTTGACGTTGCTGAAAATCCCGTGCGCCTGCATCTTCTCGGTCTGGTACTCGTTGTCCTCGGTGGGTGTCACGTAGTACACGGCGTCGGCCTTGAACCGGTGCACCAGCCACAGATGGACAAGCGTCATCAGCCGCTTCTGGCGCATCTTTGCCGAGTAGGTGTTCTGGTCGCGCACCGTCAGGATGCTGCGGCCCTGCCGATCGGTGATCGGGTCGAAGATCACGTCAGCGAGCTTCTCGTCGTCGGTGTCGCCGAAGATGCTCAACTCCAGCAGGTTCGACCCCGAGCGGCGGGGCCGCAGCTGGACCCGCAGCCGCTCGCCGAGCCGGTAGTGCTCGCTCCACAGCGCCAGCCAGTCCTCCAGCAGTTTCTTGGGCACCTCGGTCTGGACCAGGTGCTGTACCTGCGTCGAACCCTTGCCCATCGCCTTGGTGGTCGCGGTGCGGCCCGAGGAGGCGGCCAGCGCCGCGTCGCTGCGCGGCCCGCCAACCAGCGTCTGCGGCGTGCGGTAGGGCGACTCGATCAGCCGCATCTTGCGCTGCAGCCGGGCCAGGGCCAGCATCCCGTCCTGCCGCAGGGCGGTCGCGAACTCCTCGGCCGCGACGCCGTCGATCTGGTGGCCGCCATAGGTCATGAAATTGAAGACGAAGCCCATCCGGCCCAGTTCCTCGGGAAAAGCGCGCATCTGCTCGTCGGTCATCCCGGTGGTGTCCCAGTTGAAGGACGGCGAGAGGTTGTAGGCCAGCATCTTGTCCGGGTAGACCGCGTGGATGGCCTCGGCGAACTCGCGGGCGTCGGCCAGGTCGGCGGTCTTGGTCTCCATCCACAGCAGATCGGCGAACGGCGCGGCGGCAAGCGATTTCGCGATGGCATAGGGAATGCCGCCGCGGACCTGGTAGTAGCCCTCGGGGGTCCGGGCGCGCTCACAGTCCCACCGCGGGTCCACCCCGAGTTCGCGGGCCCGCTGCTGGGCGGTGTTCAGCGGGGCCGTGGCGGCGAACTCCGCCCACTCAGCAGGCTTCATCGACAGCGCCTCGCCCTCGGCCTCCTTGAAGCGCAGCACCTCGGCGACGGCGTTGGCGTAGGTGTCCAGGCCGGCGTCGTTCTGCCAGGCGTCGACGAACGCCGACTCGACCCGGTCGACCAGGGTGTCCAGCGACCCGGACCGGTCGGCGGTCCAGGCGGCGGCGGCCTCGTCGACCAGGGCCGCGATGCCGCGGTCGACGAGCCACCGCTCGGCGGCCGCGTACTCGGACTCGGGCAGCGCGTAGAGCAGGTGCCCGTTGACCGCGGTGACACCCTGGCGGTGGAGGCGGCGCAGCATGGCCAGGAAGCACGCCTTGTAGGGCGGCACCTCCAGGTTGGTCACCCCGAGCAGGAACGGCTGGTCGCGCTCGTCGGAGCGGTTGTCGATGAGGTTGGCCGCCTCGGCATCGGTGCGGGCCACGATGATGCCCGGCACGCCCATGACGTCGAGCTGGAAGCGCGCGGTGTTGAGGCGCTTGATCTGCTCGTCCGATCCGACCAGGACTTTGCCTCCCTGGTGCCCGCACTTCTTGGTGCCGGGGCGCTGATCCTCGATGTGGTAGCCGGGTACGCCCGCTTCGACGAAACGGCGAATCAGGTTGCGCACGTGCGGGTCTCCGCCGTGACCGGTGTCGGCGTCGGCGATGATGAAGGGCCGGTAGTCCACCGCCGGGGTGGCCGCCCGCTGTTCCTCGGTCATCTGCAATCGCAGGTAGTGCTGGTTGCGGTCGGCGGTGAGCAGTGCGCGCACCAGTCCGGCGGCCTCGTCGGGCACCTGGCTGAGCGGGTAACTGGCCAGGTCCGGGCCGGGGTCCTCGGTGGTCGAGCCCTTCGCCGAGGTGGCCCAGCCGCCGAGGTAGATGCCCTCGATCCCGCAGCGCTTCATGGTGACGGCCTGGCCCGGCGAGTAGGGGCCGAAGGTCGTGATCGAGCGGTGCTGGGCGAACAGTTCGCGCAGCCGGGCGTGGAACGCCGCAGCGGCCTCCCGTGC
>CAYXOM010000036.1:0-10572 GCA_964466565.1 uncultured Mycobacterium sp. | reverse complement strand
CTGGCGAATTCGGAGAACATCCGCGCCGCCTCGGCCTCCGAACCGAACCGCACCACCCCGGTGTGGGCGCTGGATACCGTCAGCCCCTCGCCGTAACGGGAGAAATCCTGCAGACCGACCGCGCGGACGTCACCGCGCTCGTAGACGACCCTCATCAACGGCGTCGCTGCACCCAGACACTCCAGGGGTGAAACCTCGTCACTGTCGCGGATACCGTTGGGCAGCAGGGCGATCCCGCCGACCATCGGCGGACTGGTCGGATCAAGCGGGTTACCCACCGCCTGGGCTACCTGGGTCGCGCTGGGCAGCGCGTCCTGCAGGCCGACGGCTTGCCTACGCACCGGTTTACCGTCGATGGTGCCCACGCAACCCGCCGACATCCCAACACAGAATGCAGCGGCGATAATCCGGCGGACAAGGGCCGACCAACCGACGGTAATGGCTCCCTACTTCCGGGTCTTCTCACCCGGCTTATCACCGGCGGCATCGGTGGACAGCGCGGCGACGAAGGCCTCCTGCGGCACGTCGACCCGCCCGATGGTCTTCATCCGCTTCTTGCCCTCCTTCTGCTTCTCCAGCAGTTTGCGCTTGCGGGTGATGTCGCCGCCGTAACACTTGCTCAGCACGTCCTTGCGGATCGCGCGGATGTTCTCCCGGGCGATGATCTTCGAGCCGATCGCCGCCTGGACCGGCACCTCGAACTGCTGGCGCGGGATCAGCTCCTTGAGTTTCGTCGTCATACGCTGGCCGTAGGCCTGTGCGGAGTCGCGGTGCACAATGCCGCTGAAGGCGTCGACAGCCTCGCCCTGCAGCAGGATGTCGACCTTGACCAGGGCGGCCTCCTGCTCCCCGGCCTCCTCGTAGTCCAGGCTCGCGTATCCGCGGGTACGCGACTTCAGCGAATCGAAGAAGTCGAAGATGATCTCGCCCAGCGGCATGGTGTAGCGCATCTCGACGCGCTCGGGCGACAGGTAGTCCATGCCCCCGAGTTCGCCGCGCCGGGACTGGCAGAGTTCCATGATGGTGCCGATGAACTCGCTCGGCGCGATCACCGTGGTCTTCACCACCGGCTCGTAGACCGCGCGGATCTTGCCCTCGGGCCAGTCCGACGGATTGGTGACGACTCGCTCCACGCCGTCCTCGCCGATCACCCGGTAGACCACGTTCGGCGAGGTGGAGATGAGGTCGAGACCGAACTCACGCTCGAGTCGTTCGCGGGTGATCTCCATGTGCAGCAGGCCGAGGAAACCGCAGCGGAAACCGAACCCGAGCGCCACCGAGGTCTCCGGTTCGTAGGTCAGGGCGGCGTCGTTGAGTTGCAGCTTGTCCAGGGCCTCGCGCAGGTTGGGGTAGTCCGAGCCGTCGACCGGGTACAGACCCGAGTAGACCATCGGCTTGGGCTCCCGGTATCCGGTCAGCGGCGCGGTGGCGCCGTGGCGGGCGGTGGTGACGGTGTCGCCGACCTTCGACTGACGGACATCCTTGACGCCGGTGATCAGATAGCCGACCTCCCCGACCCCGAGCCCGGCTGCGGGCTTGGGCTCCGGCGAGACGATGCCGATCTCGAGAAGCTCGTGGGTAGCCCCGGTGGACATCATGGTGATCTTCTCGCGGGGGTTGATCGCGCCGTCGACCACGCGAACGTAGGTCACCACTCCGCGGTAGATGTCGTAGACCGAGTCGAAGATCATCGCCCGCGTCGGCGCGTCCGGGTCGCCGACCGGCGGAGGCACCCGGCGGACGACCTCGTCGAGCAGAGCGGCCACCCCCTCTCCGGTCTTGCCGGACACCCTCAGCACCTCCTCGGGTTCGCAGCCGATGATGTGCGCCAGTTCGGCCGCGTAGCGGTCCGGGTCGGCGGCGGGCAGGTCGATCTTGTTGAGCACCGGGATGATGGCCAGATCGCGGTCCAGCGCCAGGTACAGGTTGGCCAGGGTCTGGGCCTCGATCCCCTGGGCGGCGTCAACCAGCAGTACCGCCCCCTCGCAGGCGGCCAGCGCCCGGGAGACCTCGTAGGTGAAGTCGACGTGGCCCGGGGTGTCGATGAGGTGCAGGACGAACTCCCCGTTGCCGGCCTTCCAGGGCAGCCGCACGTTCTGCGCCTTGATGGTGATCCCGCGCTCGCGCTCGATGTCCATCCGGTCGAGGTACTGCGCGCGCATGGAACGCTCGTCGACCACGCCGGTCAGCTGCAGCATCCGGTCGGCCAGGGTGGACTTGCCGTGGTCGATGTGGGCGATGATGCAAAAGTTCCGGATCTGCGCCGGCGGTGTGAAGGTCTGGTCGGCGAAACTGCTGATGGGGTTCTCCTGACGAGCGGGGCGCCGGCGACGTGTCCGGTCTTCCCAGCGTATCGACCGGCCCGCACCACGGCCCAATCGCGACGCGCCAGTGCGGCCGACGCTCGCCTATGCTGTCGAGAATGGCGTCGCAGTGGAGGACGTTGCAGCAGATCCTGAAGGGCACCGAGCACCTCGTCTTCACCGAGGGACCCCGGCTGCTGCGGCAACTGCAGGATCCCGTGGCGGTACAGCGGACCATAACCGCCGGGTTGCGTTTCGGTCTGGAAACGTTGGTGGCTACGGCCATCCCGCAGGAGCCCCAGTCCGCGATCACCGCCGGACGGCCGGTGACCAGCGCCAGTTCCCCTACCGCCCAGCGCGCCCGGCAGGTGCTCTACCGCCCGGATCTCGACGGCCGGGCCGACCCCGGCGAGGTGGTCTGGACCTGGGTCGTCTACGAGGACGACCCGACCCGCGGCAAGGACCGCCCGGTACTGGTGGTCGGCCGGGAGCGCCGGACGCTGCTGGGTCTGATGCTCTCCAGTCAGGACCACCACGCGTCGGACCCCCACTGGGTGGGCATCGGCGCCGGCGGCTGGGACTACGAGGGCCGGCAAAGCTGGGTCCGGCTGGACCGGGTGCTCGACGTGCCCGAGGAGGGCATCCGCCGCGAGGGCGCGATCCTGGACCGGCCCACCTTCGAACTCGTCGCCGCCCGGCTGCGCGCCGACTACTCCTGGAGCTGATTGCACCGGCTGACGGCGGGGCTAACCACCCTGCGTGATGTAGGCCTGCAACTGCCGACGCTCGGCGGCGAGCTCCTCGATGTGGTTCTTGACCACATCGCCGAGGCTGACGATCCCGACCAGCCGGCCGTCCTCGAGCACCGGGATGTGCCGGACGCGGTTGTGGGTCATCAACTCCGCGAGAACCTCGACCGGGTCGCCGGGGCCGCAGGTGACCACCGACCGGCTCATGATCTCGCAGACCGGCCGGTGCAGCAGGTCGGGACCGATCTCATGGAGTTTGCGGGCCACGTCGCGCTCGGAGACCACCCCGGCCAGTCCGCCGGGGCCGATGACGACCGCCGCCCCGATGTTGTGCTCGGCCAGCTCGGCGACCAGGCCGCACACCGTCGTCGTCTCGGTGACCGTCGCCACGGCGCTGCCCTTGTGCCGCAGGATGTCGGCGATCCGCATGGCGCCCCCTGAAGTGCTTGAGTGTGATCGGAGTCACATCAGACTACGCCAGCCTACGTCTGCCGGGTGCCGAAAGGAACCCCGTGCCGCCCGCGCCGCCCCGCCGGGGCGCGGATGCAGACCGGTGTAGACAGGGACCATGATCGAGATCACCCTCACCGGCACCGGCAGCCCGATGGTCGACCCGGGCCGGGCCGGGCCCTCGACCCTGGTGCGGGCGGGCGGGCAGACTTTTCTGGTGGACTGCGGACGCGGGGTGCTCATGCGCGCCGCCGCCGCCGGGGTCCAGGCCGCGGGGCTCACCGCGCTGCTGCTGACGCATCTGCACAGCGACCACATCACCGATCTGTCCGACGTGATCACCACCCGGTGGGTGACCACCTTCACCTCCGCCCCGCTGACCATCATCGGCCCGCCGGGCACCCGCGCGGTGGTCGACGCGACACTGGCCGCGCTCGCCCCGGACATCTCCTACCGCATCGCCCACCACGCCGACATCGACTCCCCGCCGGAGGTGGTGGTGCACGAGCACGTCGAGGGCCTGGTGTGGAACACCGACGGCGTGCGCATCACCGTGGCACCCACCGACCACCGCCCGGTGGAACCGACGATCGCATTCCGGATCAGCCACGACGACGCCGCCGTGGTGCTTGCCGGCGACACGGTCCCCTGCGTCGCCCTCGACGAACTGGCGAGCGGCACCGACGCCCTCGTGCACACCGCGATCCGCAAGGATCTGGTCGAACAGATGCCGGTCCAGCGCCTGCGCGACATCCTCGACTACCACTCGTCGGTCGAGCAGGCCGCCGAGACCGCCGCGCGCGCCGGGGTCGGCACGCTCATCCTCACCCACTACGTGCCGCCGCTGGTACCCGGTCAGGAGGATCAGTGGCGCGCGCTGGCGGCGACGCGCTTCGGCGGGCGGGTCGAACTGGGCGATGACCTGCTGCAGGTGTCGGTGGGCTCGGCGCTCAGGCCAGGCGGGTCATCTCGACCGTGACGTCCAGGTCGCTGGCGCCCTGCCCGAGGTAGATCCCCTTCAGCGGCGTCACGTCGGCGTAGCTGCGGCCGTAGCCGACGCTGACGTACTGCTCGTTGATCGGGGTCTCGTTGGTGGGGTCGTAATCCCACCAGTCGCCGGTCCAGGCACGGATCCAGGCGTGACTCTCCCCCTCGACGGTGTCCCCGATCTCCGCATCGGACACCGGGTGAAGGTAACCGGACATATAACGGGCCGGAATCCCCATCGCGCGCAACAGGATCAGGGACAGGTGCGCGAAGTCCTGACAGACCCCCCGTCCCTCGCGCAGCGCGTCAAGTCCCGAAGAGTGCACCCCGGTCGCTCCCGGGACGTAGCTCAGCTCACCGCGCACCCACTCGGCGGCCGCCAGCACGGCGTGGTGGGGATCGTGGTCCTTGGCGATATGACGGCCGACCCGCTCGATCCGCCTGCTGGCCGGGGTGTAGCGGGTGGGGACGAGCAGCTCGTAGTACCGGTCGACGACGTCCTCCGAGCGCAGCGCCTCCCAGCCGGCCTGAGCCTCAGGCTCCTCGGGTCTGCCGGTCTCGACCACCGAGAACGAGGTGACCTCCAGCTCGGTGTGCAGGGAGTGCAGGTCGAAGGCGGTCACCGCGGTGCCCCAATAGTCGGTATAGCGATAGGCCTTGGCGGCCGGCGTCGTCTCCACCCGGTTGACGATCACGCTCTGCCGCGAGTCCGAGCGGGGGGTCAGCCGTGCCTCGTTGTAGGACGCCGTCACCGGGGACTTGTAGGCGTAACCGGTGGCGTGCACCACCCGGACCCGCCACATCAGTGCCCGCCCCCGTCGCCCACGGCGGCGGCGCCGGCATCGGACCACTCCACCCACAGGGTGGGCCTGAAGTACTGCCGGGCCAGTGCCTCACCGACGTCCCGGCAGGTCTCCTGCAGACCCGCCAGGCGCGACTCAAGCGAGTTCAGCAGCGCGCCTGGCTGAACAAACTCCAGTTCGCTGCGGGCCCGGCCCAGGAGCCGCCGCGCCTCGGCCGCCGGGCCGACCCGGTCACCGGAGGTGTGGGTGAGTTCGTCGAGGCTGTGCTCAGCCAGTCGCAGCGAGTAGAACACCGACCGGGGGAAGATCCGGTCGAGCAGCATGAACTCCACCACCCGGTTGGCGTCGAGGACACCCCGGTGGGTGCGCAGGTAGGTGTCGTGCGCACCGGCGGCCCGCAGCACGCTGACCCAGGCCGGGGACGAGGCGCTGTCGCCGACCCGGGACAACAGCAGGCGCACCGTCATGTCGATGCGCTCGATCGCCCGTCCCATCACCAGGAACCGGTAGCCGTCGTCACGGGACAGCGTCGAGTCGGACAGACCGGCGAACATCGCCGCGCGCCCCTCGATGAAGGTGAAGAACTCGTGCGGGCCGAGTCGCCGCGCGGCCCGCTCCCGTTCGCCGAGGGCGTTGTAGGTGGTGTTCAGGCATTCCCACATGTCGCCGGAGATCACCTCACGCGCCGAACGCGCGTTCTCCCGCGCGGCGCTGACCGCGTCGACGATCGAGCACCCAGCGGACTGGCCCCGGTTGAAGGCCACCAGGTCGGTCAGCGCCCACATGTCCAGCCGGGTGTTCGGTGGCTCGATCCCCATGACCTGCAATAGGATTCGAGAGGTCTGATCGGGATCGACGGTGGAGTCCTCCAGCAGCTGGTGGACCGTGACGTCGAGGATCCGCGCAGTGTCGTCGGCACGCTCCACGTAGCGGCCGATCCAGAAGAGCGCCTCGGCGTTACGTGCCAGCACCGCGGCGGCCCTGCTGTTGCTGTTGCTGTTGCTGGTGGGTGGTCACCGACTGCTGCTGGAGCTGCTGGCGCTCAACTGCCCCTCCGGACGCGCCGGGCAGGGTGCGTACCACCTGCGCCGCCCCGAGCTCCCGGTCGGCGGCCGAGGCTCGCGGAGCCAGCACCCAGGTGTCCTTGGAGCCCCCGCCCTGGCTGGAGTTGACCACCAGGGAACCCTCGGGGAGGGCGACCCGGGTCAGCCCGCCGGGCAGCACCCACACCTTCTCGCCGTCGTTGACCGCGAACGGCCGCAGGTCGACGTGGCGGGGGGCCAGGGTGTCGCCGATCTTGGTCGGGACGGTCGACAGCTGCACCACCGGCTGAGCGATCCAGCCGCGCGGGTCGGCGGCGACCTTGCGCCGGATCGCGGCCAGTTCCTTCTCCGAGGCATCGGGCCCGAAGACGATTCCGTAGCCCCCGGAGCCCTCGACCGGTTTGATCACCAATTCGGCCGCCCGGTCGAGTACCTCGGCGCGCTCGTCGTCGAGCCAGCATCGCAGTGTGTCGACATTGGCCAGCAGCGGCTTCTCGGAAAGGTAGTACTCGACGATGGTCGGCACGTAGGTATAGGTCAGTTTGTCATCGGCGATCCCGTTGCCGACCGCGCTGGAGATCACCACGTTCCCGGCTCGGGCGGCATTGAGTAGCCCTGCCACGCCCAGTACCGAATCGGGCCGGAAGTGCATCGGGTCGAGGAAGTCGTCGTCGATACGCCGGTAGATCACGTCGACCTGCTGCTCGCCCTCGGTGGTGCGCATGTAGATGATGTTGTCCCGGCAGATCAGATCGGGCCCCTCGACGAGTTCCACTCCCATCTGGCGGGCCAGCAGCGAATGCTCGAAATAGGCGGAGTTGAACGGGCCCGGGGTCAGTACCGCGACGGTGGGGTCGGCGGTGTTGGTGGCCGAGGCGTTGCGCAGCGCCCGCAGCAGATGCGACGGGTAGTCGTCGACCGAGCGGACCCGGTGGGTTCCGAACAGGTTGGGGAACACCCGGGTCATCACCCGCCGGTTCTCCATCACATAGGAGACCCCCGACGGGGAGCGAAGATTGTCCTCCAGCACCCGGAATACGCCCTGGGCGTCGCGCACGATATCGATTCCGGCGACGTGGATGCGCACCCCGTTCGGCGGGCGTATCCCGGCGGCCTCCCGGTGAAAGTGCTCCGAGGAGGTCACCAGCCGGCGCGGGACCACCCCGTCGCGCAGGATCTCCTGGTCTCCGTAGACGTCGTCGAGAAACATCTCGAGGGCCTCGACGCGCTGGGCTATTCCGCGTTCCAGCTTGGCCCACTCCGCTCCGGAGATCACCCGGGGCACCAGGTCCAGCGGGAACGGGCGCTCCTGCCCGGACAGCGAGAAGGTGATCCCCTGGTCGATGAACGCCCGACCCAGAGCCTCTGCGCGAGCCTCAAGTTCCTCGTTGTCGGTCGGGGCGAGTTCGGCATGGATGCCCCGATAGGGGAGCCGCACCCGCCCGTGCTGGTCGAACATCTCGTCGAACGCCGCCGGATAGGAGCCAGGGTCCCGGTAGGCCCCGAAGATTTTCGCTCTCGCGTCCGGGCGTGTGCCGTTTGACCGGGCCCGACCCGGCCGGGATGCCGCCACGGCGCCGCTGCGAGATGTCATCAGCCATTGATCGTGCCCGAAGACGGCCGTTTCCGCAGGGTGAGAACCTCGTACTTTGGGTCCGGCCCCCCGCTCTGGTAGCCTCACGGGGCGCCGCGAGGGCATCAGCCCCGGCCGCCAGCCAGCTTGTCGAGTGTTCGGAGGGGACTGACCGCGTGGCCAACATCAAGTCGCAGCAGAAGCGCATCCTCACCAACGAGCGCCGCCGCCTGCGCAACAAGTCGGTGAAGTCGTCCCTGCACACGGCCATCCGCGCCTTCCGCACCGCCGCCGCCGAGGGCGACAGGGACAAGGCCGCCGAACTGCTCGCCACCACGAGTCGCAAGCTGGACAAGGCCGCCAGCAAGGGCGTGATCCACCGCAATCAGGCCGCCAACAAGAAGTCGGCGCTGGCCCGCACGCTGGACAAGATCTGACCCGGACGGCTTACCGCCCGAGCGCGAGTTCGGCCACCCTGCGCACGCCGACCTCGAGCACGTAGTCGGCGTCAGCGGCCCCACCCTTGACGTCGCCGTTGAGAGCTGCCACCAGTCCGATAGCGGTCGCCACCCGGTCGCGCGACCACCGCCGGGCCTGCTTCTGCGCCTTCTCGATCCGCCAGGAATGCATACCGATCTCGCCCGCGAGCTTCTTGGGGTGACCGGAGAGCGGACCCACCCGGGCGATGGCATGGACCGCCTCGGCCAGAGCGTCGGCGACCAGCACATGCGAGACGCCGCGGACCAGCGCCCAGCGCACCGCCTCGGCCGCTCCCGCGACGTCGCCGGTGACCGCCTTGTCGGCGATCTCGAATCCACTGACCTCGGCCCGGCCGCTGTGATACCGGCGCACCGCGGCGGCGTCGACCCGGCCCCCGGTGTCGGCGACCAGTTGCGAGCAGGCCGCGGACAACTCCCGCAGATCGGATCCGACGGCCTCGAGCAACGCCGCCACGATCTCCCCGTCGGCGGTGACCTGGAGGTCGCGCAATTCGGACCGGACGAAGGCGGCAAGTGGGCCGGCCTTGGTGACCGGGGCGGCCTCGTGGACCCGGGCGCCGAGTTCCCTGAGCCGTCCCGCCAGCGCCTTCGCTCGCCCGCCACCGGAGTGGATCACCACCAGCACGGTGCCGGCCGGCAGATCCGCCGCTGCGCCGGCGATCAGCGCCGCGGCCTCCCTGCCGGCCTCATCGGCGGACTCCAGCACGACCACCCGCTCGTCGGCGAACAGCGACGGGCTGAGGAGTTCGGCGATGTCGCCGACCGAGACTTCGCCTGCCCTCAGCTGATCGACCGGGACATCCTCGGTGCCCGCCGAGGCCCGGGCATCCCGAACGATCCCCCTCAACGCGCGCTCGGCCAGGAACTCCTCCAGACGATGCGTCTCCCTGCCGTTGATCTTGATCGCGCCGCCGAGGATCAGATGCAGTCCGGCACCTCCGCTCACACCGTGATCCTGTCACGCTGATCCGACGGCTGCCGAGACCGACCAGGCCACGCCGCACAGTGCCGCGGCGGCCGCCACGGCGCGAAACCAGGTTCGCCGCCAGCCCAGCACCGCTGCGACGGAGAAGCCGCCCAAGAGTGCCAGCCCCGCCCAGCCCGACGGAACCGTGACCGCGGCCCCGGGCACCCCCGCCGATCCCGCGGCGACCCCGAGCAGCCACCACAGCGGCGGAGCGGTGAACCGGATCAGCAGGTCGGCAACGGCCGGCCACACCGGGCTCAACGCGGCGGCCGCGGTCCCCAGCACGGTGATCACCGGGATCACCGGTGCCACGGCGAGATTGGCCACGACCGCGACCAGGCTCAGCCGGCCGGAGACTGCGGCCACCAGGGGCGCCGTCACCAACTGTGCCGCCAGGGCGACACAGACCGCGTCGGCCGCCGCCTTGGGCCAGCCCCGGTCCACCAGCCGGGCCGACCAGGCCGGCGCCAGCAGTACCAGTGCCGCCGTCGCCGACACCGACAGCGCGAACCCGACGTCGACCGCCAGCTGCGGCGCCACGGCGAGCAGGATGAGCACCGTCGCCGCCAGGGCCGGGACCGCCTGGCGACGGCGGGCGCTGAGCACTGCCAGCAGGGCGATCGCGCCCATCACCGCCGCACGCAGCACACTGGCCTCGGGCTGGACCACCACCACGAAGGCAACCAGGGTGGCGCCGGCCAGCACCACCGCGACGCGCGGGCCGAGCAGCCCGGCGGCGAGCAGGACCGAACCGCAGACGATGGTCACGTTGGCGCCCGAGACCGCTGTGAGGTGTGTCAGGCCGGCGGTGCGAAACGCCGCCACGGTGCCGGAGTCCACGGCCGAGGTGTCGCCGAGCACCAGGCCGGGCAGTATCGCGGCCTGATCGGCAGGCAGGACCCGGCGCGCCGCGGCGGCGAACCCGGTTCGCACCGCTCCGGCGGCCCGGGCCGGGCCCGGGGCGGCGCCGAGGTCGGGGTGCCCGGAGACGCGCAGCACCGCCACCGTCAGGTCGCGGCGGGCGGGCCGGCCGATGCGGGCGGTGAAGCTCGCCGGTTGTCCGGCACTCAGCGCGCCCAACCCCGCCCCGCCGAAGACGATCACGCGTCCTGCGGCGGGCTGGCCGCCGACGCGGATCAGGTCGGCGGGAAACATCAGACGCCCCCCGCCGGCCGGCCGCGGGCTTCCGGTGGCCGC
>CAYXOM010000035.1:0-5117 GCA_964466565.1 uncultured Mycobacterium sp. | reverse complement strand
TCTCGACGATGTTGGGCTTCTCGACGATCTTCTCGACGACGCGGTCGACGGGGCGCTCGACGATCTTCTCGACGATGTTGGGCTTCTCGACGATCTTCTCCACGACGCGGTCGACGGGGCGCTCGACGATCTTCTCGACGATGTGCTCCACCGGTACCTCGACTACTTTCTCGACCACCTTGACCACGGGCTTCTCGACGGTGAGTTCGACGATCCGCTCGACCGGCTTCTCCACCGTCTTATAGACGATCTTCTCGACCGGCACCTCGATCACCTTTTCGACGATCTTCTCCACCGGCTTCTCGACGACCTTCGTGATGACCTTGTCGACAGGTTTCTCCACCACCCGTTCGACTATCTTCTCGACCGGCACCTCGACGACCTTGTCGACGATCTTGACCACCGGTTGCTCGATCAGTCTCTCGACCGTGACCGGCTTGTCGACAACGTTGTCCCGGATGTCCACGATCAGCCGCTCCACCAACCGCTGAACCTGAGTTGGACGGTCCTGGACGGTATCGACGATGGAGACAACCAGCTTCTCCACCAGCCGCTGCACGTCGATGGGCTTGTCGGTGATCTTGTCGACGATGTTGACCACCGGCCGCTCCACAAGCCGCTGGACCTGGGTCGGCCGGTCGGTCACGGTATCCTCGAGGGTCACCACCGGGCGCTCGAGCAGCCGGCTGACTTTGACGGGTTTGTCGACGACCTGGTCCTCGACGGTGACGACGGGGCGCTCGAGCATCCGGCTGACCTTGACGGGCTTGTCGACGACCTGGTCCTCGACGGTGACGACCGGACGTTCGACCATCCGCGACACCTGGGCCGGACGGTCCACCACGGTGTCGACGGTGTCGACCACGAGTCGCTCAATCACCCGTTCGAGCGTGACCGGCTTGTCGACCACCTTCTCGACCGGGCGCTCCACCAGTCGCTGGACCGTGTAGGGCTTATCGACGACATTCTCGACGATGTTGAGCGGTTGGTTGGGCACTTTGTCAGCCACAGTTGTTCCCTTTCGCGCCGTCAGCGTCAGACACCCGGGGCCGTCGCACGCGGTTTCGCCAGAAGTCCCGCGCGCGTGCCGGCACCGGGCTGTCGAGCACCCGGTCGTCTCGTGTTCTGGATGGAGCACCTCAAATTAGACCCACGTTGGGTTTGCCGCGCAAGTTTTCGGCAAAACAAATTCAGCAAGGATTCACCGGGACGCCAAGGTGTCCGCCCCACGGATCGTTCACCCCTCCCTTTTTTGCCGTTCTCGGGGATCCGCCGGGCGCACGACCCCGACTCCGAATCGCCGACGTGTTCGCCGGCACAAACCCTCCGAACAGGTTCAACTCGCCAACCCGGTGGATGACATCCGGTCCGGCCGGGCCGGACCCGTACCGGCCCATCAGCGGCACACGGCCGGCAAGGTTCCGCGTTCCGCGTTTCGTGCCAGGCTGACCGGCAGGTACGGCCGGCGGTGCCGGTAATGTGAGTTGGTCGGCCGGGGGCAGGGCCGCATCCGCAGACCCCGAGGACAGACCCAACCGGTGCACACACACGAGATCAGGAAGCGGTTCCTCGACCACTTCGTCGACGCCGGCCACACCGAGGTGGCCAGCGCATCGGTCATCCTCGACGACCCCAACCTGCTGTTCGTCAACGCGGGCATGGTGCAGTTCGTGCCCTATTTCCTGGGCCAGCGGACGCCGCCCTACCCCACGGCGACCAGCATCCAGAAGTGCATCCGCACCCCCGACATCGACGAAGTCGGCATCACCACCCGGCACAACACCTTCTTCCAGATGGCCGGCAACTTCAGCTTCGGCGACTATTTCAAGCGCCGCGCCATCGAACTGGCCTGGACGCTGCTGACCAGGCCGGTCGCCGAGGGCGGCTACGGACTGGATCCGGAACGGCTGTGGGCCACGGTGTTCTACGACGACGACGAGGCCGCCGCGCTGTGGCAGGAGGTCGCCGGTCTGCCACCGGAGCGGATCCAGCGCCGGGGAATGGCCGACAACTACTGGTCGATGGGCATTCCCGGGCCCTGCGGACCGTGCTCGGAGATCTACTACGACCGCGGGTCCGACTACGGGATCGGGGGCGGGCCGGCGGCGAACGAAGACCGCTACATCGAAATCTGGAATCTCGTGTTCATGCAGAACGAGCGGGGTGAGGGCACCGGCAAGGACGGCTTCGAGATTCTCGGGCCCCTGCCGCGGCAGAATATCGACACCGGCATGGGCGTGGAACGCGTCGCTTGCCTGCTCCAGGGTGTCGACAACGTCTACGAGACCGATCTGCTGCGCCCGGTCATCGACACGGTGGCGCGCTACGCGCCCCGCGGATATGGCCAGGGGGACGGACCCGACGACATCCGCTACCGGGTGATCGCCGACCACAGTCGCACCGCCGCGATCATCATCGGCGATGGGGTCACGCCCGCCAACGAGGGTCGGGGCTACGTGCTTCGCCGTCTACTGCGCCGGATCATCAGGGCTGCAAGACTTCTCGGGATCGAGCGCCCTGTTGTCGGCGAGCTGATGGCGACGGTCCGCGATGCGATGGGGCCGTCGTTCCCCGAACTGGTCGAGGACTTCGACCGGATCAGCCGCATCGCGGTCGCCGAGGAGACCGCATTCAACCGGACCCTTGCCTCGGGGTCGAAGTTGTTCGAGGAGGCCGCCGCCGCCACCCGGTCGGCCGGCGGTGCGGTGCTGCCCGGCGAGCAGGCTTTCGCACTGCACGACACCTACGGCTTCCCGATCGAACTGACCCTGGAGATGGCGGCCGAGGCCGGCCTGGACGTCGACGAACTCGGGTTCCGGGAGTTGATGGCCGAGCAGCGGCGGCGCGCCAAGGCCGACGCAGCCGCCCGCAAGCACGCCCACGCGGATCTGACGGCGTTCCGGGAGTTCGTCGACACCGCGCCCACGGAGTTCACCGGCTTCGCCGAACTGCGCTCCGAGGCGCGCATCCTCGGCATCTTCGTCAACGGCAAGCGGGTCCCGGTGGCGGCCCACCGCCCCAGAGTGCATTCCGAGACGCCGGCACCCGAGCGGGTCGAGATCGTGCTGGACCGCACACCCCTCTACGCCGAGTCCGGCGGCCAGATCGCCGACGTCGGCGAGATCGGCGGAACGGGCGCCGGGGCCACCGCGAGGGCGGCGGTGACCGACGTGCAGAAGATCGCCAGGACGCTGTGGGTGCACCGGGTCAACGTCGAGTCCGGCGAGTTCGTCGAGGGCGACACCGTGGTGGTCTCGGTGGATCCGAAGTGGCGCCACGGCGCCACCCAGGGGCACTCCGGCACCCACCTGGTGCACGCGGCTCTGCGCGAGGTTCTGGGCCCCAACGCGGTGCAGGCCGGGTCCCTCAACCGGCCCGGCTACCTGAGGTTCGACTTCACCTGGCAGGGCGCGCTGACGGAGGACCAGCGCAGCCGCATCGAGGAGATCGCCAACGAGGCCGTCGAGGCCGACCATCCGGTGAACACCTTCACCACCGGACTGGAGCAAGCCAGGTCGATGGGAGCGATGGCCCTCTTCGGCGAGCACTACCCCGACGAGGTGCGGGTGGTCGAGATCGGGGGGCCGTTCTCGCTGGAACTCTGCGGCGGCACGCACGTTCGCAACTCCGCGCAGGTCGGCCCGGTGACCATCCTCGGCGAGTCCTCGGTCGGATCCGGGGTGCGCCGGGTGGAGGCCTACGTCGGTCTGGACGCGTTTCGGCACCTGGCCCGGGAGCGGACCCTGATGGCCGGGCTCGCCGCGTCGCTGAAAGTGCCCTCCGAGGAGGTGCCGGCCAGGGTCGCCACCCTCGTCGAGCGACTGAAGGTGGCCGAGAAGGACCTCGAGCGCGCCCGGCTGGCCGGTGCCAGGGTGGCCGCCGCCGATGCGGCGCAGTCGGCCGAGCAGGTCGGGAGAGTTCGCCTGGTCGCCCAGCGGCTCCCGGCCGGGATGACCGCGGCCGACCTGCGTTCGCTGGTGGCCGATATCCGCGGCCGGATGGGCCCGGCCCCGGCAGTGGTGGTGCTGATCGGCGAGGGCGCCCCGGGCAAGGACAACGCTGCGGCGGCCGGCGTGCCGTTCGTGGTGGCGGCCAACCCGGCCGCGGTGGACGCCGGGGTGAGCGCCAGCACGCTGGTGGCACCGGTGGCGTCCGCGCTGGGCGGCCGCGGCGGTGGAAAGGCCGACCTGGCCCAGGGTTCTGGCTCCGACCCCGGCGGTATCGCCGCCGCCCTGGCGGCAGTGCGCTCCGAACTGGCCCGGAGCTGACACCCGTGGCCGACCCGGGCGCCGTCGACGATCCGGTCCCCGACCGGCCGGGTGCCGATGATCCCGGGTCCGGCCGACGACTGGGAGTAGATGTCGGCGCGGTGCGCATCGGAGTCGCCCTCAGCGATCCCGACGCCGTGCTGGCGACACCTCTCGACACGGTCCGGCGCGAGCGCGGAGGCGCGCATCTGCGCAGGCTCGCCGATTTGGTGGCCCAGTGGCAGGTCGTGGAGGTCGTCGTCGGCCTGCCACGCACCCTGGCCGACCGGGCCGGCCCGGCGGCGCGCGACGCGGCGGCGTTCGCCCAGGCACTCGATCGGCGGGTCGCGCCGGTGCCGGTTCGACTCGCCGACGAGCGATTGACTACCGTCAGCGCGGCGCGGGCTCTTCGCGAATCCGGGGTGCGTGCGCAAGATCAGCGGGGCAAGATCGACCAGGCTGCTGCGGTGGCGATCCTGCAGGGCTGGATCGACCAGCGCCGCCACGCGGCGCGAGACCGGTGAGAGGGTGAGGATGACCGACCAGATTCCGACCGACTCCGCACGGCGGGGGCCGACCCGGGCCGACAGGCGCCGAGCCCAGGCCGGCCCCGGCCGGGGCCGGCTGCTGGCCGTGCTCGGCCTGCTCACGGCCGTGGTTGTGGGCCTGGTCGTGCTTTGGCCCCGCCTGACCGGCGGTCCCAAGCCCCCGCCCGACTTCACCGGCGCCGGCGAACAGGACATCGTCATCGAGGTCAGCAGCGGGCAGTCGGGCACCCAGATCGCCGAGAACCTCAAGCAGATGGGCGTGATCGCCGACGTCGGTCCGTTCATCTCCGCCGCCGCGGCCAACCCGGCGATGGACGCGATC
>CAYXOM010000034.1:0-5358 GCA_964466565.1 uncultured Mycobacterium sp. | reverse complement strand
GACCCCGCTGATCCGCACCTTGTCGCCCGGCGCGGAGCCCGCCGAGTCGGCGAAGTGCGCGTAGTAGATCGGCTTGGCGAACAACTGCGGGACGCTGGCGAAGCTCTGTCCGACGATGATCGTGAGCACGACGATCAGGATGCCGAGCAGGCCCGTCCGCAGCCGGTTGGTCTCCTTGAGGGTCCTCACTGCGGCGTGCACCTGCCCGTCGGCTGCTTGGTGATCCGCACCGTCCGGACCGGACCGCCGGGCTGCAGGCCGTTGAGGGTCAGCGTCAGGTCGCAGAGGTAGAAGTTGAAGAAGTCGCCGTAGATCCCGCCGACGCGGCCGATCAGGTTGATCGCGGTCGGGTACTCGTCGAGCAGCTTCTCCAGCTTGGCCGGGTCGTCGGCGAGCGGCTGCTGGATGGTCTCCAGCTTGGGCAGCGTCTCCTGGATGCGCGGCCGGTTGTCGGCCAGCAGCGAGGCCAGCGTGCCGGAGGCGTCGCTGATGTCCTCGACCGCCCCGGCCAGCGGGTCGGCCCGGTTCTTCAGGCCGGTGATCAGCACCTCGAAGTCGTTGAGCGTCTGGTCGAACGCCCGCTGGTTCTTGTTGACCGTCTTGAGCACCGTGTTGAGGTTGGTGATCACCTCTCCGATCGCCCGGTCCCGGTCGGCCAGCGTCGCGGTCAGCTGCGCGGTCTGGCGCAGGATGTCGGCCACCGTCCCGCCCTGGCCCTGGAACACCGTCACCAGAGAGGTCGCGATGTTGTTGACCTTCTCCGGGTCGAGTGCCTTGAACAGCGGTTTGAACCCGCCGATCAGGGCGTCGAGATCCAGTGCGGGCTGGGTGCGCGCCAGCGGGATGAATCCGCCGGGCGGCAGCACCCGGTCGGCCCCCTCGCCGGTGCCGCGGTCGAGGTTGACGAAGCGCTCCCCGATCAGGTTGGCGTAGCGGATCTGGGCGGTGGTGGACTGGTAGAGCGGCAGCGCGCGGTCCACCCGCATGTCGACGAGCACCCGCTGTCCGTTGCCGGTCAGGCGCACCGAGCGGACCTTGCCCACCTCCACGCCGCCGGCCCGGACGAACTGCCCGTCGCGCAGGCCGCTGCCGTTGCTGAACTCAGCGGTGTAGTCGTGGTAGCGCTGGAACCGCAACTGCCCGAACACCACCACGAGCAGCGCGGTGCACAGCAGCAGGATGACGGAGAGGATGCCGAGTTTGACGGCGGTGCGGGTGATGTTCATGGGTTGATCGTGTTCGCTCCGATCTGGCGGCCCCAGATGAACTCGTTGGCGATCGGCTGGCCGAGTGCGAAGTGGTTGTACGGCGCCAGCGATGCGCCCGTGTCGACCACCAGGGTCGGGGTGGGCCAGAAGTTGCGGTTCACCGGCTGCCAGCACCCAGGCGCGCCCGCCGGACCGCCCCGGGCGTTGATGCGGGGCAGGTTGTCGGGATAGACGTAGGGGTTGGGCGCACCGATCAGGGACGCGTGGTCGGCCAGCGAGTATCCGTTGCCGCCGAAGGAGTTCAGCGCCATCGGCAGCAGGTCGGCGTAGTTGCGAACCGTGCAGAACAGCGACGGGCTGTAGGTGTTGAGCGTCCGCGAGGTGGGCACCAGGTCGGAGAGCAGCCGCACCAGGTAGGGCGAGCCGCGTTCGAGCACGTCGGCGCCGGTGTCGCCGAACCCGGCCGCCGCCAGCAGCGCGGCGTCGAGGTCACCGCGCTGGTTGTTGAGGGTGCGCGCGGTGGTCAGCGCGTTGTCCAGCGCGTCCCACAGGTCCGGGCCGGCGGCGGTGTAGACGTCGGCGAAGTCGGCCAGCCGCGTCAGGCCGTACTGCAGGCGCGGCAGGCGCGGGTTGAGGTTGTCCATGGCCACATTGGCCTCGATCAGGGTCTCCCCCAGCTTGCCGCCCAGGCCGGTCAGCGCCTCGGCGGTGGCCGACAGGGTGAGGTTGAGCTTGACCGGGTCGATCCTCTCGGCGATGCCGGTCACCGTCTCGAACAGCGTGTTGAACTCGGTGGTGACGCTGCGGGCGTCGATCACGTCGGTGCTGCTGATCCGGGTCGGGCTGGGGTTGTCCGGGCTGGTCAACGACACGTACTTATTGCCGAAGATCGTGGAGGCCTCGATGTCGCCCTGGACGTTGGACGGGATCAGCTTGATGTACTTGGGGTCGACCTCCATCAGCAGCTTGGCCGCCGGCCGGCCGTCGGCGGCGGCGGGCAGGATTTGGGTCACCCGGCCGATCTCGACGCCGTTGTAGGTCACCTTGGAGTTGGGGTCGAGCACCAGACCCGACCGGCTCGACATCATTGTCAGCTGGACCTTGGGGGTGAGCTTGCCGCGAAACTGCAGCAGCAGGAACCCGATGACGAGGGCGAGGACCAGCAGGAAGATCAGCCCGGCCAGTTTCAGCGGGGGCCGCCGTGGGGTGTTCAGCGGTGCGGTCATGGGGCTCAGAGGCTCAGGTTGAAGTTCGGGTTGGTGCCGTAGAGCGCCAACGAGGCGAACAGGACGACGAACTGCACCACCACCAGTGAGGCCCGCATCGACTTGCCGACGGCCTCGCCCACGCCGACCGGGCCGCCGCTGGCGTTGTAACCGAAGTAGCAGTGGTTGATCATGACGATCACCGAGATGATGATGACCTGCACGAACGACCAGAACACGTCGTCGGCGCGCAGGAACGTGTGGAAGTAGTGCAGGTAGGTCCCGCTGGACTGGCCGTAGAGGAACGTCGTGGTCAACTGCGCGGACAGGAACGCCATGATCAGCGCCATCGCGTACAGCGGGATGATCACCACTGCCCCGGCGATGATCCGCGTGGACACCAGATACGAGATCGACTTGATGCCCATCACCTCCAGAGCGTCGATCTCTTCGGCGATGCGCATGGCGCCGATCTCGGCCGTTGCGCCCGCACCCACCGTGGCCGCCAGCGCCTCGCCGGTCACCACCGGTGCGGTCAACCGGACGTTGACCATCGCGGCCAGGAATCCGGTGAACGCCTCCACCCCGATGTTGCCCAGCGAGGCGAAGCCCTGGATGGCGATCAGCGACCCGGCCGACAGCGTGACGAACCCGACGATCGCGACGGTGCCGCCGACCACGGCCATGGCTCCGGCGCCCATCCCGATCTCGGCGATCAGCCGGACGATCTCCTTGCGGTAGTAGCGCAGCGCATGGCCCACCTGGCCGACCGCCTGCACCGAGAACCAGGCAACCTTGCCGACACCGTCGATGAAGCGGCCCGGCCATCCGGTGACGTTCTCGGTGCTGCGCACCGCCCTGGGAAACCGGGTGCGGACGACGGTCTCAGTCTCCGAAGCCCCCGGCGGAGGTGCCACTGTCGTCATCTATCTCCCCGTTCCGAAACGCACGCCGATGGTCGTGAAGACCACGTTGACCGCGAACAGAGCCACCACGCACAGCACCAGGGTCTCGTTCACCGCGATGCCGACACCCTTGGCGCCGCCGCCGACCGTCAGGCCGCGGTAACACCCGACCAGCCCGGCGATCAGACCGAAGGCCAGTGATTTGGCCACCGAGATCATCACCTCGGGCAGCCCGGTCACCAGGGTCAGGGTCTGTAGGTAGGCGCCCGCCGAGATGTTCTGCAGGCCGACGCCGAAGATGAAACTGCCCACCAGGCCGATGGTGATCACCGCACCGTTGAGCAGGAAGGCCACGAACGTCGAGGCCGCCACCCGGGGCACCACCAGGCGGTGGATCGGATCGATGCCGAGCACCTCCAGCGCGTCGATCTCCTCGCGGATGGTGCGTGCGCCCAGGTCGGCGCAGATCGCCGTGGAGCCCGCTCCGGCCACCACCAGCACCGTCACCAGCGGGCCCAGCTGGGTCACCGACGCCAGGGCGGCGCCGGCGCCGGAGACGTCGGCCGCCCCGAACTCCTGGAGCAGCAGGTTGAAGATGAAGATGATCAGCACCGTCAGCGGGATCGACATGGCGAAGGTCGGCAGCAGCGCGACCGTCAGCAGGAACCAGCTGAACTGGATGAATTCCTTCCACTCGAACGGCCGCGTCAGGGCCTTGCCGGTCAGCGCGCACATCTTGAAGAAGCCGCCGACGGAACCCATCAGGCCGCCCAGGCGCTTGCCCAGCAGGCCGGTCGAGGCGGTCACCGGGGGGCTCCCGGGCAGATCGAGAGGCGGTACCGCAGAGCGTTGCGCACACACCCTCCTCGCCGCCGACCGACAGTGACCCCCGCCTCATCTACGCTCGGTAGTAAGCCGGACCACAGGAATGTACCCGATGGAATCGGTGCGTTTTGTCGCAACCGCCTTATTGGTTCACCCCCGGTTCACCCGCGCCGCCGAAACGTGCCCTCAGCTCGGTTTTCAGTACCTTCCCGGCCGGGTTGCGGGGCAGTTCGTCGACGATTTCCAGCGCCTTGGGATGCTTGTAGCGGGCCAGCCGGTCGCCGAGGAAGTCGGTGAGCTCGGCCAGGGTGACCCCGTCGCCACCGAGGGCCGCGACGGCGACCGGCACCTCGCCCCACGTCGCGTCGGGCCGGCCGATCACGGCCACCTCGGTGATCGCGGGGTGGGCGGCCAGTGCGTTCTCCACCTCCGCGCAGTAGACGTTCTCCCCGCCGGAGATGATCATGTCCTTCTTGCGGTCGACCACCCAGATGTAGCCTTCGTCGTCGCTGCGCACCAGGTCCCCGGAGTGGAACCAGCCGCCGGCGAAGGCCTCGGCGGTGGCCCGCGGGTTGTTCCAGTAGCCGGCCATCAGGGTGGGGGCCCGGTAGACGATCTCGCCGACCTCGCCGACGGGGACGTCGCGCATGTTCTCGTCGACGATGCGGGCGGCGACCGTCGGGACCACCCGGCCCACCGAGCCGAGTTTGCGCAGTGCGTCCTCGCCGAGCAGCATGCAGGTCACCGGCGACATCTCGGTCTGGCCGAACGCGGCGAGGATCGAGGTGCCGGGAAAGGTCTCGGCCATCTGCCTCAGCAGCGTGTCCGAGGCGGGGGCGGCGCCCCAGGACAGTGCGCGCAGCGCCAGCCGTCGCGGCCGGGCCCGCTGCTCGGCGCAGACCGCCTGCCACTGGGCCGGGACCAGGAACAGCCCGGTGACCCCCTCGGCCTCGAGCACATCGAGCAGGGCGGCCGGGTCGAACCCGCCGAGGGGGTGGATCACGGTGGGCGCGCCCAGCGTCATGGGCGGCAGCATGTTGCCGATCCCGGCGATGTGGAACAGCGGGACGCCGATGAACCCGACGTCGTGGCCCAGGCGGGGCGGGTTGGTGTAGATCGCGGTCATCGCCTGGCCCGCCAGGTTGGCGTGGGTGAGCACCGCGCCCTTGGGCCGCCCGGTGGTGCCGGAGGTGTACATGATCAGCGCCGGTCCGT
>CAYXOM010000033.1:0-3672 GCA_964466565.1 uncultured Mycobacterium sp. | reverse complement strand
CCGGCGGCAGCTCGGCGGCCGGTGCGGGCGGCAACGCCGGAAGCGGCGGCAGCCCGGGCGCCCCGGCGGCCCCGGGGGTGAAGGACATCGTCTGGCCGGCGTCGTAGCCGGTGGCGCCCGAGGAGGGGCTCAGCGACGAGGAGCCGCCGCTGAAGTCGGGCAGAAAGGCGTCGGCCAGGTCGCCAGCCGAGGCCTGGGCGGTGGGCGGCGGGGTGGTCGGAGCGGTCGGGCGGGGGGTCAGGGCCGCGGGTTGCGGACCCCGCTCGTCGCCGGAGAACGTCAGCACCACGATGCCGCCGATGAGGCTGATCGCCAGCGCCGAGGCCGTTGTGGCCAGGGCCGCACGGCGACGGTGCCGGCGGGCGTCGGTGCTCGCGGCCGTCATGTCGACCTGCTTTCTGGGAAAAGATTGCCCGCAGGCCACACGGGCCGCGGTCGTCGCCCCTATTTTAGCACTTCACAAACCCGAAAGCGGCGCCCGCGAGGTCGCGGGCGCCGCTTTGCGAGCGTCCTGTGCCGAGTGGACCTACTTGGTGATCTTGGTCACCCGGCCGGCGCCGACGGTGCGCCCGCCCTCGCGGATCGCGAAGCGCAGGCCCTCGTCCATGGCCACGGGCTGGATCAGCTTCACCGAGATGTCGGTGTTGTCACCGGGCATCACCATCTCGGTGCCCTCCGGCAGCGTCACCACACCGGTCACGTCGGTGGTGCGGAAGTAGAACTGCGGGCGGTAATTGTTGAAGAACGGCGTGTGCCGCCCGCCCTCGTCCTTGCTGAGGATGTAGACGCTGCCCTCGAAATCGGTGTGCGGGGTGGTGGTGCCGGGCTTGACGACCACCTGACCGCGTTCGACGTCCTCGCGCTTGACGCCACGGACCAGCAGGCCGACGTTGTCGCCGGCCTGGCCCTGGTCGAGCAGCTTGCGGAACATCTCGACACCGGTGACCGTGGTCTTGGTGGTCTCCGGGCGGATGCCGACGATCTCGACCTCCTCGTTGACGTTGATCACGCCACGCTCGACACGACCGGTGACCACGGTGCCGCGGCCGGTGATGGTGAACACGTCCTCGACGGGCATCAGGAACGGCTTGTCGGTCTCCCTGACCGGGTCCGGGATCGACTCGTCGACGGCGTCCATGAGCTCCTCGACGCTCTTCACCCACTTCTCGTCACCCTCGAGCGCCTTGAGGGCGGACACCCGGATCACCGGCGCCTCCTCGTCGAACTCCTGGGCGGCGAGCAGCTCGCGGACCTCCATCTCGACGAGTTCGAGCAGCTCCTCGTCGTCGACCATGTCGGCCTTGTTCAGCGCCACCAGGATGTAGGGCACGCCCACCTGGCGGGCCAGCAGCACGTGCTCGCGGGTCTGCGGCATCGGGCCGTCGGTGGCGGCGACCACCAGGATCGCGCCGTCCATCTGGGCGGCGCCGGTGATCATGTTCTTGATGTAGTCGGCGTGGCCGGGGGCGTCGACGTGCGCATAGTGACGCTTCTCGGTCTGGTACTCCACGTGGGAGATGTTGATGGTGATACCGCGCTGACGCTCCTCGGGCGCATTGTCGATCTGGTCGAATGCGCGCGACTCGTTCAAATCGGGATACTTGTCGTGCAGAACCTTGGTGATAGCCGCGGTCAGTGTGGTCTTGCCGTGGTCAACGTGACCGATGGTCCCGATGTTGACGTGCGGCTTCGTCCGCTCGAACTTCGCCTTCGCCACTTCTACTGTCCTCCTGGACTTGTTGGTGCTTTGGGTTAAAGCAGTTGGTGGTTATTCAGTTGTTGTGTCGCACAGGGCTTCGGACTACTGAACCGAATCTGATCGGTCGTTGACTTCGTTCACTGACCGGTCGCCTTGGCAATGATCTCCTTCGAGACGTTCGCCGGAACCTCGGCGTACGAGTCGAACACCATGGAGTAGTTGGCCCGGCCCTGGGTCTTCGACCGGAGGTCGCCGACGTAGCCGAACATCTCCGACAGCGGCACCTGCGCCTTGACGACGCGCGCACCGCTGCGCTCCTCCATGGCCTGGATCTGACCACGGCGGGAGTTCAGGTCGCCGATCACGTCCCCCATGTAGTCCTCGGGCGTCGTGACCTCGACGGCCATGATGGGCTCGAGGATGACCGGCTGGGCCGCCGCGGCGGCCTTCTTGAGGGCCTGCGACCCTGCGATCTTGAACGCCATCTCCGAGGAGTCGACGTCGTGGTAGGCGCCGTCGAGCAGGGTGACCTTCAGGTTGACCAGCGGGTAGCCGGCCAGCACGCCGTACTGCATGGCGTCCTGGGCGCCGGCGTCGACCGAGGGGATGTACTCCCGCGGAATCCGGCCGCCGGTGACCTTGTTCTCGAACTCGTAGGTGGCGCCGTCCTCGCCGGTGAACGGATCGAGGCTGATGATCACCTTGGCGAACTGGCCCGAACCGCCGGTCTGCTTCTTGTGGGTGTACTCCACGTTCTGCACCGCTTTGCGGATGGTCTCCTTGTAGGCCACCTGGGGCTTGCCGACGTTGGCCTCGACCTTGAACTCGCGGCGCATCCGGTCGACCAGGATGTCGAGGTGCAACTCGCCCATGCCGCCGATCACGGTCTGGCCGGTCTCCTGATCCAGGTGCACCTTGAAGGTCGGGTCCTCCTCGGCGAGCTTCTGGATCGACAGGCTCAGCTTCTCCTGGTCGCTCTTGGTCTTCGGCTCGATGGCCACCTCGATGACCGGCGCCGGGAACGTCATCGACTCCAGCACCACCTGGTTGTTCGGGTCGCACAGGGTGTCCCCGGTGGTGGTGTCCTTCAGGCCGATCACCGCGTAGATGTGGCCGGCTGAGGCCGTCTCCACCGGGTTCTCCTTGTTGGAGTGCATCTGGAACAGCTTGCCCAGCCGCTCCTTCTTGCCCTTGGTGGAGTTGACCACCTGCGCGCCGGAGTCGACCTTGCCCGAGTAGACCCGGACGTAGGTCAGCTTGCCGAAGAACGGGTGGGTGGCGACCTTGAACGCCAGCGCGGAGAACGGCTCGTCCACCGACGGCTTGCGGACGACCTCGACGTCCTCCTTGCCCGGCGCGTGCCCGACGGCCGGCGGCACGTCCAGCGGCGAGGGCAGGTAGTCGATGACCGCGTCGAGCATCGGCTGCACGCCCTTGTTCTTGAACGCGCTGCCACACAGCACCGGGTAGGCCTGCGAGGTGATGGTGAGCCGGCGGATCGCGCCCTTGATCTCCTCGACGGACAGTTCCTCGCCGCCGAAGTACTTCTCCAGCAGCGCCTCGTCGGTCTCGGCGACGGCCTCGAGCAGTTTGGTGCGGTAGTCCTGCGCCGTCTCCTGCAGATCGTCGGGAAGGCTCGACAATTCCAGGACGTCGTACTTCTCGCCGAGCTTGGTCTCCCCGCGCCACACCTTGGCCTTCATCTCGACCAGGTCGACGACGCCCTCGAAGTCGCCCTCGGAGCCGATCGGCAACTGGATCGGGATGACGTTGGCGCCCAGGCGATCCTCCATCGTCTTCACCGAGAAGTAGAAGTCGGCGCCGACTTTGTCCATCTTGTTGACGAAGCAGATCCGCGGAACGTCGTACTTGTCGGCCTGGCGCCAGACCTGCTCGGACTGCGGCTCGACGCCCTCCTTGCCGTCGAACACCGCCACCGCGCCGTCGAGAACCCGCAGGGACCGCTCGACCTC
>CAYXOM010000032.1:0-5586 GCA_964466565.1 uncultured Mycobacterium sp. | reverse complement strand
TACGGGCCGCCGAGACGATGACGTCGACGACCTTGTCGACCGCGACGTCGTCGACCACCACCTCGACGCGGACCTTCGGTACGAAGTCGACGGCGTACTCCGCGCCGCGGTAGACCTCGGTGTGTCCCTTCTGGCGGCCGTAGCCCTGGACCTCGCTGACCGTCATACCCAGGACGCCCATCTCCTCCAGACCGGTCTTGACGTCCTCCAACGTGAACGGCTTGATGATCGCCGTGATGAGTTTCATACCTGTCATACCTCCCCGGCGTCACGCGAGAGGCCCGGGCCGGCGCTGACAGCGGCGAAGTCGTACGCGCTTTCCGCGTGTTCGGCTTCGTCGATACCGGCCGCCTCGTACTCGCGGTCGAGCCGCAGTCCGATGGTGTACTTGAGGAGCAAGGCCAAGATAGCGGTCACCACTGCGGTGTACCCCAGAACAGCAAACGCCCCGGCCGCCTGCCGCCACAACTGGTCAGCCCCGCCGCCGTAGAACAGGCCGTCGACGCCGGCGGGCGCCTCGGCGGTGGCCACCAGGCCGACCAGCAGGGTGCCGACCAGACCGCCGACCAGATGCACACCGACCACGTCCAGGGAGTCGTCGTACCCGAACCGGTACTTCAAACCGACGGCCAGCGCGCACAACACGCCGGAGACGACCCCGACCACCAGCGCCCCGACCACATTGACCGACGAGCACGCCGGGGTGATCGCCACCAGGCCCGCCACGATGCCCGAGGCCGCGCCCAGGGTGGTCGCGTGGCCGTCCCGGATCCGCTCGGTGAGCAGCCAGCCCAGCATCGCCGCCGCGGTCGCCACCGTGGTGGTGACCAGAGCCGTCCCCGCGATACCGCCGGCTCCGATCGCCGAACCGGCGTTGAAGCCGTTCCAGCCGAACCACAGCAGGCCCGCGCCGAGCATCACGAACGGCAGGCTGTGCGGGCGCATCGGGGTTGCCGGCCAGCCCAGCCGCTTGCCGACGATCAATGCGAGCACCAGCGCGGCGATCCCGGCGTTGATGTGCACTGCGGTGCCGCCGGCGAAGTCGATCGCCGCCAGCCGGTTGGCGATCCAGCCGCCGGTCTCGGCGGTGAATCCGTCGAAGGAGAACACCCAGTGCGCCACCGGGAAGTAGACGAAGGTCGCCCAGAGGGCGGCGAAAATCAGCCAGGGACCGAACCGCATCCGGTCGGCCACCGCCCCGGAGATCAGCGCGACGGTCAGGATGGCGAACATCAGCTGGAACGCGACGAACACCGTCATCGGAATGGTTCCGGCCAGCGGGATGCCCACCGCCTCGACCGCCTCGACGCCGGCCGCCGGGTCGGCGATGACCTCCACCACGGCGTTGCCGCCGATGAGGCCCTTGAGTCCGAAGTACTGAGCCGGGTCGCCGAACAGGCCGAACCTGTCGTCACCGAACGCGATCGAGAAGCCGTAGAGCACCCACAGCACGGTGACCACGCCCATGGCGCTCACGCTCATCATGATCATGTTGAGCACGCCGCGGGCGCGGACCATGCCGCCGTAGAAGAACGCCAGCCCGGGTGTCATGAGCAGCACGAGCGCGGCGCTGATCAGCATCCACGCGGTGTCACCGGTGTCCGGCACTCCCAGTAGGGGGAATTGATCCACTCGCAGTTTCCTCCTTAGGACGCCGGCCCAACACCGGCGACTGCAGCAAAGGGTGCGCAGTGTTTGTTTCGGTGCCGACTCCTCGGCGTTTCGCCCATGTGAACGGCACCGCCCACGCGGTTTCGTCGTCGTTACGGGCCCTGCCCGCC
The DNA here is from genome assembly GCA_964466565.1 of uncultured Mycobacterium sp. Lineage (GTDB taxonomy): Bacteria > Actinomycetota > Actinomycetes > Mycobacteriales > Mycobacteriaceae > Mycobacterium. The sequence goes on along the minus strand of CAYXOM010000032.1, from coordinate 3,805 downwards.
GCCGCCGCTCAGATGTGCAGCACGGCCTTGGCGATCAGGAAGTAGATCAGCAACCCGGTCGCATCGACGAAGGTGGTGATGAACGGGTTGGAAAACACCGCGGGGTCGGCCCGGATCGCCTTGGCCAGCAGCGGCATCATCCCGCCCACGGTGGCGGCCATCGTGCAGACGCTGAGCAGCGTCAGTCCGATCACCAGACCGATCGCGTGGTCGAAGATCAGGCTGGTCAGCAGGTACCCCACCGAACCCAGGATGAGTCCCAGGCTCAGGCCGACCTGGAACTCCCGGGCCATCACCCGGGCGATGTCGCGGGGAGCGACGTCGTGCAGGGCAAGCGCGCGGGTCACGGTGGTGGCGGCCTGGTTGCCGGTGTTGCCACCGGTGCCGATCAGCAACGGGACGAACAACGCCAGCGTGACCACCTCCGACAGGGTCGACTCGAACGCGTCGAGGACGCGCACGGTCAGCGCAGCCCCGATCGCCAGCACCAGCAGCCAGACCACCCTGGAGCGCACCAGCGTGACGACGCTGGTGGTCAGGTAGGGCTGGCGCAGGGTCTCGGCGCCGGAGATACGGGCCTGGTCCTCGGTCTCGGCCTCCTCGAGGATCTGCAGCGCGTCGTCGACGGTGAGGATTCCGACCAGGCGGGTCTCGCTGTCCACCACGGGAAGGGCCAGATGCTGGGCGTCGGCGCACAGGCGCGCGGCGTCCTCGGCGGAGTCGGTGGCGCGAACGTAGTCCGCCGGGCGCATGATCGCCGCGACGGTCTCGCCGTCGGGCGCCTTGATCAGGTCCCGCAGACTCACCACCCCGAGCAGGACCCGCTGCCCATCGGTGACCGGCAGCGTGTAGATCGTCTCGGCCGAGTCCACGATGCGATGTACCTCGGCCAGCGCCTGCCCGGCGGTGGCGCGCGGATCCAGGCCGGAGACCTCCGGACTCATCCGGCGCCCGATCGACCCCTTCGGGTACCCCAGGATGTCGGCGGTGAGTTCGCGTTCGGCCGGCGAGAGTCCGTGCATCAGCCGTGCGGCCACCGAGGCCGGCACCTCGTCGAGCAACGCCACCCGGTCGTCGGGGTCCAGGTCGTCGAAGGCGGCCGCCACTTCCTCGTTGTGCAGCGAACTGATCAGGTCCTTCTGCAGCAGCGGCGGCAACTCCTCGAACACCTCCGCGGCCCGGTCCTTGGGCAGCATCCGGTAGAGGACCGCGCGCTGTTCGGCGGGCAGCCGCTCGAGGACATCGACGGTCTGGGCGACGGTCAGCCGCAGCGCCTCGGCATCGGCGCCGGCGAGGTCACCGTGGGCCAGGGCCTTTCGGATCACCTTGACCGACGCGGCCACTAACTCCTCGGCGGCAAGCATCGACACCACTCTCCTTCTTCAGCGCGGGTCAGCCGAGCAGCGCGTCGACGAAGGCCGCCGGCTCGAACGGAGCCAGGTCGTCGGGACCCTCGCCCAGGCCTACCAGCTTCACCGGCACCTCGAGCTCCTGCTGGACCCGGAAGACGATCCCGCCCTTGGCGGTTCCGTCGAGTTTCGTCAGCGCGACACCGGTGATGTCGACAACGTCGGCGAAGACCTTGGCCTGCGCGAGCCCGTTCTGGCCGATGGTGGCGTCGAGCACCAGCAGCACCTCATCGACCGTCGCCCGCTTGTCGACGACCCGCTTGACCTTGCCAAGTTCGTCCATCAGCCCGGTCTTGGTGTGCAGCCGCCCCGCGGTGTCGATCACGACCACGTCGGCGCCGGCCTCGATCCCCTTGTCCACCGCGTCGAAGGCCACCGAGGCCGGATCGGCGCCCTCCGCGCCGCGCACCACCTCGGCACCGACCCGGGCGGCCCAGGTCTGCAACTGGTCGGCCGCTGCCGCCCGGAAGGTATCGGCCGCACCGAGCACGACCCGGCGGCCGTCGGCGACCAGGACCCGCGCCAGTTTTCCGACCGTGGTGGTCTTGCCGGTGCCGTTGACTCCGACCACGAGCAGCACCGAGGGCTTGTCGGCGTGCGGCAGCGCCTTGATCGACCGGTCCATGTCCGGACGCAACTGGCCGACCAGAACCGCGCGCAGCACCGCGCGCGCCTCCGACTCGCTGCGCACGCTGTGGGCGGCCATCGCGGCGCGCAGTTCCTCGACCACCGAGCCGGTGACCACCGGGCCGAGGTCGGCGACCAGCAGGGTGTCCTCGACATCCTCCCAGGACTGTTCGTCGAGATCCCCGCCACCGAGCAACCCGAGCATGCTGCGCCCGAAGGCGTTCTGCGACTTGGCCAGCCGACCCCGGAGCCGCTCGAGGCGTCCGGAGGTGGGGGCGATGGACTCGATATCCGGTGCCGGGGTCACCTCGGCGGCGGCCGGGAACTCCCCGGGTGTCGCGGCCGGGGATTCCACGGAGGGCTCGGCCGGGGGCGCGGAAGGCGGCTCGGGCAGCCGCACCTGCGAGATCGGCCTTTTCAGCGAATCCCGCGGGACCGCCGCGTCATCGCCCACCCCGGGCAGCCCGGTGGTGTCGAGCAGTTCGGGAACCGGCGGCGCCGACGATTGTGTGAAGGAGATGCCGGCGGAAGCGGTGTACCCACCGGAGCGGTCCGGCGGCGTCGCAGCCTCGATACCGGGAGCGGGACGGGTCTGCAGGCTGACCTGCCGCCGCCGATAGCGCACCGATCCCACGACCAGGGCGACGACGACAAGGACGGCGATGACCGCGATGGCGATCCAGAGACCCTGGGACACCCCGTCATTGTTCCAGTGCCCCCCGCCGCCCGAAGCCCGACCCCGGTGCGGCCGAAACGCACGCGCCGGTTCAGGCCCGGCCGGCCACCAGGTCCTGCCCGCGCATGCGCTGCGAGATCACCGCCGTGATGCCGTCGCCCTGCATCGACACCCCGTAGAGCGCGTCGGCGATCTCCATCGTCGGCTTCTGGTGGGTGATGACGATCAGCTGCGACTGCGCGCGGAGCTGCTCGAACAATCCCAGGAGCCGCTGCAGGTTGGCGTCGTCGAGTGCGGCCTCGACTTCGTCCATGACGTAGAACGGCGAGGGACGGGCCCGGAAGATCGCGACCAGCATGGCCACGGCGGTCAGCGACTTCTCCCCGCCGGACAGCAACGACAGCCGCTTGATCCGCTTGCCCGGCGGGCGCGCCTCGACCTCCACGCCGGTGGTGAGCATGTCGTCGGGGTCGGTGAGGACCAAGCGGCCCTCGCCGCCGGGGAACAGCGCGGCGAAGACCTGTCCGAACTCGCGCTCCACGTCGGCGTAGGCCTCGCCGAACACCTGCAGGATCCGCTCATCGACGTCGGCGATCACCTCCAGCAGGTCCTTGCGGGCGGCTTTGACATCCTCGAGCTGGGTGGACAAGAAGTTGTAGCGCTCCTCCAGCGCGGCGAACTCCTCGAGCGCCAGGGGGTTCACCCGGCCGAGTTCGGCCAGATCGCGCTCGGCCCGCTTGGCCCGCCGCTCCTGGGTGGCCCGGTCGAAGGGCATCGGGACCGGCGCGCTGACCTGCTCGCCGCGTTCTCGGGCCTGCTCGTACTCGGCGATCTCCAGATCCGAGGGCGGCAGCATCACCTCGGGCCCGTACTCGGCCACCAGGTCGTCGGCCGCCATGCCGAACTGTTCGAGCACCATCTGCTCGAGCTGTTCGATCCGCAGTGCAGCCTGAGCCTTGGCGACCTCGTCGCGGTGCAGCGCGTCGGTCAGCGTGGCGATGGCCGCGGTCAACTCGGCCACCTCCGCGCGCGCGGCGGCCACCGCCGCCGAACGGCTCTGGCGCTCGGCGGCCAACCGGTCGCGCGCGCCCGA
>CAYXOM010000031.1:0-11482 GCA_964466565.1 uncultured Mycobacterium sp. | reverse complement strand
GACCCGGCCGGCGGGGTGTTCGACGGCGCGCCCGACGCGTTCCCCGAGCGCTGGCCCGCGCGGCTGCGGCCGCGCGGCGCCGCCGGCGCCCGCGCACCGGTCCGCGTCACGGCGCTGCCGGGCTGATTTCGCTGATCAGGCCGGCCCCGGTAGCCTGATGGGTAGTTGCCGACGCAGGCGACCCTCCTGCCGCGCCATCGGGGCGCGGCCGCGACGACCATAGGAGGTGATGAGGTTCCCATGCGTCCCTACGAAATCATGGTCATCCTTGACCCCACCCTTGATGAGCGCACGGTCGCTCCGTCCCTGGACACGTTCCTCAACGTGATCCGCAGTGACGGCGGATCGGTCGACAAGGTGGACATCTGGGGCCGGCGCCGGCTGGCCTACGAGATCGCCAAACACGCCGAGGGCATCTACGCCGTCGTCGACGTCAAGGCGGAGCCGGCCACCGTCTCCGAGCTCGACCGTCAGCTCAACCTGAACGAGTCGGTGCTGCGAACCAAGGTGATGCGCACCGACAAGCACTGAGCGTGCAGCCCCCGTGGAGAAGGTGGACGGGCCGTCGTAGTCGCTGCGTAGGCTCGCCGAAACTCTCCCCGCCAATCCCCAGGAGGACCTTGTGGCCGGTGACACGATCATCACCGTCGTCGGAAACCTGACCGCCGATCCCGAACTTCGTTTCACCCCGTCCGGCGCCGCCGTCGCCAACTTCACGGTGGCCTCGACACCGCGCATCTACGACCGCCAGAGCGGTGAGTGGAAGGACGGCGAGGCGCTGTTCATGCGCTGCAGCATCTGGCGGGAGGCGGCTGAGAACGTCGCCGAGAGCCTCACCCGTGGCGCCCGGGTGATCGTCAGCGGCCGGCTCAAGCAGCGGTCTTTCGAGACCCGCGAGGGCGAGAAGCGGACCGTCGTCGAACTCGAGGTCGACGAGATCGGGCCGTCGCTGCGCTACGCCACCGCCAAGGTCACCAAGGCCGGTCGCGGCGGCGGGGGCGGCGGATTCGGCGGCGGCGCGGGAGCCGGCGCCGGCGCCGCAAAAGGCTCTGCCACAACCGAATCCCCCGAAGACCCGTGGGGCAACGCCCCGGCGTCGGGCTCCTTCGGCGGCAGCGACGACGAACCTCCCTTCTGAAATCGACGAGAAAGATCCGATAGATGCCCAAGCCCACCAAACGGCGTCCCGCACCGGACAAGCCGGTAAAGACCCGCAAGTGCGTGTTCTGCTCCAAGAAGGCGCAGAGCATCGACTACAAGGACACCGCGCTGCTGCGCACCTACATCAGCGAGCGCGGCAAGATCCGCGCCCGCCGCGTCACCGGCAACTGCGTACAGCACCAGCGCGACGTCGCCATCGCCGTGAAGAACGCCCGCGAGGTCGCCCTGCTGCCGTTCACCTCGGCCACCCGATAGAGAGCGAAGTGAGCATGAAGCTGATTCTGACCGCCGAAGTCGACCACCTCGGATCGGCCGGCGACACCGTCGAGGTCAAGGACGGCTACGGTCGCAATTACCTGCTGCCGCGCGGGCTGGCGGTCGTGGCCAGCCGGGGTGCCGAGAGGCAGGCCGAGGAGATCCGCCGGGCCCGCGAGGTCAAGACCGTCCGCGACCGCGAGCACGCCGCCGAGATCAAGGCCGCGATCGACGCGATCGGCGCGATCCGACTGCCGGTGAAAGTCGCCGCCGACTCCGGCAAACTCTTCGGATCGGTAACCGCCGCCGCCGTCGTGACCGCGATCCGCAAGGCCGGCGGACCCAGCGTGGACAAGCGGATGGTGCGCCTGCCCAAGGCCCACATCAAGCAGGCCGGCACCCACACCGTTGCGCTGCACCTGCATCCGGAGGTGGACGCCGAGGTCACCCTCGACGTCGTCGGCCAGTAGCCGGGCCACCCAGCGACCCCCGGGCATCCGTTGAGTGCCCGGGGATCGTCCTTCCCAGGACTGGCGAACGTGGTGGTGGATCCGGGCGCCAGCGAAGGTAACCGGGCGTTAACTCGTTGATCGGGCAACAGCAACACAACACGCCCGGGGCGGCAACCCGCACCGACACGCCGACCGACTTGCCATCCACAGCGGGCCACCGGCATTAATCTGCGGTTTACCTTGCAAAACCGGCGACAAATCCATAGCGATCCACAGGTTCTCCCCAACCCGCCAACACCGATGTGACGAGCTGTCCACAAGGCACTAACAGGTTGATGAACAGCCCCGGTTTGTGCCGCATCCAGCAACGTCTAGCGTTCCCTTCGGCGCGCGCCCCGGCGGCACCGGCGCGGTCGGATGTCGGTACCACCGCCTAGGGTGCGGACCTGGAAGATCGAACCCCTGTTCGATGCCGGAATGCCCGGCCGCGAACGTTCAGACTGAGGAGGTGGGGGCGGCCCGATGGCGGTGATGGATGATCTCGGCCAGCCAGGCACCGAGTCCCCCGCACCGGCGGAGGAATTCGGAAGACAGCCCCCCCAGGACCTCGTCGCAGAGCAGTCCGTGCTCGGGGGCATGCTGCTGAGCAAGGACGCCATCGCCGACGTGCTCGAGCGGTTGCGGCCCGGGGACTTCTACCGCCCCGCCCACCAGAACGTCTACGACGCGGTCCTCGACCTCTACGGCCGCGGCGAGCCGGCCGATCCGGTCACCGTGGCCGCCGAGTTGGACCGCCGCGGCCTGCTGCGCCGGGTCGGTGGGGCTCCCTACCTGCACACCCTGATCTCCACGGTGCCCACAGCGGCCAACGCCGGATACTACGCGGGCATCGTCGCCGAGAAGGCGCTGCTGCGCCGGTTGGTGGAGGCCGGCACTCGGGTGGTGCAGTACGGCTACGCCGGTGCGGAGGGTGCCGACGTCGACGAGGTGGTCGACCGGGCGCAGGCCGAGATCTACGACGTCACCGAGCGGCGCACGGCCGAGGACTTCGTCCCGCTCGAGGAACTGCTGCAGCCCACCATGGACGAGATCGACGCGATCGCCTCCCAGGGTGGGCTCGCTCGCGGGGTGCCTACGGGGTTCACCGAACTCGACGACCTGACCAACGGGCTGCATCCCGGGCAGATGGTCGTGATCGCGGCGAGGCCCGGTATGGGGAAGTCCACCCTGGGACTGGATTTCCTGCGCTCCTGCTCGATCAAGAACCGGCTCGCCAGCGTGGTGTTCTCCCTGGAGATGAGCAAGTCCGAGATCGTGATGCGGTTGCTCTCAGCGGAGGCCAAGATCAAGCTGTCCGATATGCGTTCGGGCCGGATGAGCGAGATCAGCGAAGCGCCTTTGTATATCGACGACTCACCCAACCTGACCATGATGGAGATCCGGGCGAAGGCCCGCCGGCTCAAGCAGAAGTCCGATCTGCGTCTGGTGGTCATCGACTATCTGCAGCTGATGACCTCGGGCAAGAAAGTCGAGTCACGTCAGCAGGAAGTCTCGGAGTTCTCCCGCCAGCTCAAGTTGCTGGCCAAGGAGCTCGAGGTTCCCGTTGTCGCGATGAGCCAGCTAAACCGCGGGCCGGAGCAGCGCACGGACAAGAAGCCGATGCTGGCCGATCTCCGCGAGTCAGGCGCCATCGAGCAGGACGCCGACATGGTGATCCTGCTGCACCGGCCCGACGCCTTCGAGCGTGACGACCCGCGCGGCGGCGAGGCGGATCTCATTGTTGCCAAGCACCGTAACGGTCCGACACGAACGGTGACGGTGGCGCATCAGCTGCACCTGTCGCGGTTTACGAATATGGCTCGGTAGCGAACCCGACTGTCGAGATGCAACGAAGATTGACAAAACGCACTTCATTGTTAAACAACGTAGGGCAGCTCTGAGGGGTGTTCAGGTCCTTTTTCGCTGGTAGCGAGGGGTTTTGGCGTCGGCGTCCTTGTCAAAGTATCTGTCAATGTAGGTCACCGGGCGTTTTCCAAACGGTGTGACGGAATTAGGGCCGCCTGAAATGCGCCGACGGGGATTGCGCCCTATGGGGCGAGGTCGGTCTGGGCGCTGTTAGTCCGCTGACCTGCTGCTTGAGTCCAGCATTTTTTCGAGTGACTGAAGTTTCGTCACGGCCTCAAGAGAAAAATCCATGATGAGGGGCGACGCCGGCAAGGCCCGCCGTGGCTGCGGCAAGCTTCGTTGTTAAACAACGGGGCGCGGCTCGGAAGGGTGGTTAGGGCCGAAGTCGGAGAACTGGATGCTCGCCGTCTGGTCCAATGCCCAGGTCGGCGCCCTTAAGCGATTCCTCGGGGCCGATGATGGTGCGCAGGGTTGTGTCGTTGGCCTGCGCCCAGCCCTGCAGGGCGCGATCCCGCAACACCCGCAGACTGCCCGCGCGCTGACCGACATCATCAGCACGCTGTCGAAACACTCAACCCACCGCACCCAGTTATCGGCGGTGCGGTCGATGACCCGCGACGACTGACCCGAAACAGACCGACCCCGAGTTAGCAGTTGCCGCCGTTGCCATAGGTCAGTCCGTTAGGACAGGTCGCTCCGGTGAGGTTGATTCCAGTAGTAACTGCTCCGGACAGATTCGCCCCGATGAGATTCGCGTTAATGAGATTCGCATTGGACAGATTCGCGTCGGTGAGGTTCCCGGCGGTCAGTGTCGCGCCGGTGAAGGTCGCGCCGGTGAGGTTGTAGCCGCTGAGGTTCTGGTTGGTGAGGTTGGCCCCGGTGAGGTTCGCGGCGGTCAGTGTCGTCCCGGTTAGGTTCGCGCCGATCAGAAGAGCGCTTCCCCGACGTTCGCGCCGTCAGGGTTCGCGCCGGTCATGTTCGCGTTGCGCAGGTCCGCGCGGTACAGGTTCGCAAATCTCAGGTCCGCGTCAGACAGGTTAGTTGGCGGGTCGTCGATCGGGGAGCGGGCATGGTGGCGTCCGCGGGGGTGTCGAAATCGTTCGCGATACGGACGGCGCACCCGTGGGCTGGTGGTGCTGCGGTGTCGCCGAGGAGCGCCGGCGCTGGTGCGGGTGCCGGGATCAGGGCCGACTCGGAATCCCCTGGCGCAGAGGGGTACTCACTGTCCGGCGCCGCCGGCGGATCACCGGCCGCTAGCCGTCGTGCGTGGATTTCCTCCTGGCAGTCCGGCCGCTCAGCAGTCTGGGCCAGGTTCAGTTCGATGTCTCGGGCGAGGGTGCGCAGACCGGCGGAGGCCAGGGCGGCCTGGTCGAGTTGGTCGACGGCGTGGACTTCTGCGCGCAGGGCGTAGTCGATGGAGTTGACACCGATCTCCGGGCAGGGGGTGAGTTGGCGGCCCAGTAGCAGGTCCAGGCCGTGGCGTTCGAGTGCCAGGTCGAGGCGGCGGACGTGCTGTTCGCGGGTGAAGTCGCCCATCGGGAACGGCACCCAGATGTGGGCGCGGAGTTCGATGGCGCGGCCCACCGAATCCATTGCTGTCAAGTGGTGTATCTGATTAACAGATCCAGAGATGGCTGCGGCCACTCATGGAAAGTCCTACTCAACCCTGCGAATTGTGCCGGTCGACTGATCAGTGCAAGAGCCCGGATATTCAGCGCGGTCGGGTCAGCCTCGCATACCGGGCCCGGTGATGGTCAGTCGAGCCGAACTCGTACTGCAAAACGGTAAGGCGCTTGAAATAGTGTCCGATCGCCAGTTCTTCAGTCATTCCCATACCGCCGTGCAACTGGACGGCCTGTTGGCCGATGAAGCGGACTGCCCGGCCGACGGTGACCTTGGCTGCCGAGATCGCGCGCGCCCGCACGTGGGGCTCGGCATCGATGCTCAGCGTCGCCAGATAGGTGGCGGCCACCGCCTGCTCCAGTTCCATGTACATGTCGACCATCCGATGCTGCAGCACCTGGAAACCGCCGAGTGGCATACCGAACTGCTGGCGCTGCTTGCAATAGGCCAAGGTGTCGTCTAGCACCTTACGCATCGCCCCCACCGCCTCTGCACAGACTGCGGCTGCCCCCTCGTCGCGAGCGCGGGCCAGCGATGGCCACGCCTGCGCGGAGAGGAGCGAGTCCCCCGGCAAGCGCAGTTGGGTGAAGACCAGATCGGCGGCTCGGCGGTCGTCCACGGTGCGGTAGCCGTGGACGACAAGCCCGGCTGGCGGGGAATCCGGGTCGAATTCGGTCAGGAGAAGGGCAAGTGAATCTTCGACATAGGCGGCGATGAGCAGGTGCGTGGCAATCGGGGCACCCATCACCACGGCTTTGGAGCCGTTGACAACCCAACTGTCACCATCACGAACGGCGCTGGTGGACGTGCTCTCCCAGTGATCCGAGGCTTCACCTGCCGCCAGAGCCACGATTGCCGAACCCGAGGTGATGTCGGCCAGCAGCGCCGAGGCGGTCTCGCCGCCAGCGCGCTGCAGCAAACCACCTGCCACTACAACTGTTTCGATAAACGGTTCGATCACCAATGCGCGCCCCAGTTCCTCGGCGATCACCATGACCTCGGTCGGCCCACCCCCGCCGCCGCCGGCTTCCTCGGGCAACACTGCGCCAAGTATGCCCAGCTCCTCAGCGAAACCCCGCCAAATCTCGGGGCGCCAACCCGGACCGCTCTTGGCAGCGGCACGACTGTTTTGCAGGCTGTAGCGCGTGGAGAGGAACCTGGCCAGACCGTCGCGCAGTATCTCCTGTTCGGAACTGAGGTTGAAGTCCATCTCGCTACAGTCCCAAGGTGGCTTTCGCCAGAATATTGCGTTGAATCTCGTTGCTGCCGGCGTAAATCGATCCGGCCCGGTCATTGAGGTAACGCAACGGCGCCACCGCCTGCCAGGCTTCGCCACTGACGTAGCCGTCAGCCGGCGGCGTGAAGTCCGCTACCGGACCCCCGGGGCGGGCGGCGTGCGGTTGGTAGACGCGCGCGCGCGGACCCGCCGCCTCCATTGCCAACTCGGTGATTTCCTGACTCAGTTCGGTCGCCAGGACTTTCAGCATCGACGACGCCGCGCCAGGATTGCCACCGCGGGCCACGATGTCCAACACCCGGTATTCCAGGATCTCGAGGACGTCGGCACGAATACGCGCATCGGCCAACTTGGCTGAAAACGCTGGATCATCAAGCAACGCGGAACCGCCGGGTCCTGGCTGTCCGGCGGCTTCTGCGGCAATCGACTCGGCCATTACCTGCAGCGCCGGCGCGGCGGCTCCACCGCCACGCTCGAACTCGAGGAGGTACTTGGCCACCGTCCATCCGTCGTCGATCTTGCCGATCACGTTCGATTTGGGCACCCGGACCCCGTCGAAGAAAATCTGGGTCTGGATCTCCTCCCCGGAGGTCATCACCAGCGGCCGGATCTCGACACCAGGTGCGGTCAGGTCCATCAGAACGAAGGTGATGCCATGTTGGCGCTTAGCCGAGCGGGTTGTCCGCACAAGGGCGAAGATCCAATTGGCCTCCATGGCGTGGGTAGTCCAGATCTTGCTGCCGCTGCAGATCAGGTCCTCGCCGTCACTGACGGCGGCCATCGACAGTGACGCAAGGTCCGAGCCGGCTTCCGGTTCGGAATATCCCTGGCAGAAGAACACCTCGCCGGTGAGGATGCGCGAAAGAAAGTAGTCCTTCTGCTCGGGGGTCCCGAAGGCGATGATCGCGTGGGCGACCATCCGGATTCCCATCGGGGATAGCGACGGCGCCCCAGCCAGCGCGCACTCCCGAGTGAAGAGGTAATGCTGGGTGAGCGTCCAGTCGCAGCCGCCGTACTCGACCGGCCAAGCCGGCGCGGCCCAACCCTGCTCATGCAGGATGGCCTGCCAGGCCATGCTGGCCTGATGGTCGGCGTAGATGCTGGTCATCAATTGCCCGGCCCGGCGAAGGTCCGGCGTCAGGCTCTCTTGGAGAAAGGCCCGAACCTCTTCCTGAAAAGCGATGTCGGCAGCCGACAAATTGAGATCCATTCGGTACGCCTAGCTATCCGCTGGATTTCCGATGTGGATGACTTCTCCGCGATTGATGGACACCCAGTCTCGGGCCTCGAGGTAGGGGCGGAAGGTCTCGGTGATGAGGTCCGCGTCATCGCGAGTTTTGGGGCGCTGCAATTCATAGAGATGCGGGAATTCCGTCCAGGCTGCGACGGCTTCCCACAGCCGAACGGCGGCAGCTCCGGCTGGGGGGTCGATGAGGACCGGGCCGAACAGGCACTGGCCATCTGGGAAGAACAGCGTCGGCACCCCGTAGCCGCCGGCGTCGATGACCCGCTGGTGGTCGGTCATCACCTCCTCGTTCGTGGTCGGGTCGACGACGGCCTCGTCAACGATCGCGGGGTTCAAACCGAGTTCGCGCAGGAGGTGGCGGGCCACCGCCTTCTCGTGGGGCTTGTGGCCCTCGACATGAAGGGCGTGGCCGGCGCGTTCGTACCACGCATCGAGGTCGGCCATCGACTGGCGGCGCAGCAGAGCCCCGATTCGCATCATCGACCAGCCGTAGGACCATTCCCGTTCCCACGGATGCTTCTTTCCATCGATGCGGTTGATCTCTTCGAGGCTGAAGAAACGCCAGTTGACCTCCAGGCCCGTCAGATTCCTGACCTCGCGGATCCATCGCGACGTCTGATACGCGTAGGGGCACATGACGTCGAAGTGGAAGTCGACCGACTTCGCGGGCCCGTTCACATTGTGAACCGGAGATTGCTGGCGGCGCGCCGACCCAATTCGTCGTCGCCGGTCCACGTGATCGCTCCTGACTCGATGGGGATCTGCGGATCGATACGGCCGCAGGCGAGCTGGATGAAAGTCGTGGAATCCGTTGTCACCGTGACATCGGGGTTGTCCGGTTTTTCGACCTTCTTGGCCCGGCCGTCTACCGCGATGCTGAGCTCACGGGCAATTGGTCCAGTCAGGTTGAACGTGATGCTGGTGCCGTCGGGCAGCCCGACTTTCTTGCCGACGATGTAGGGCAGTGAGTTCTCGACCTCGGCCAGAGCCAGTTCGGCCGCTGGGCCGGTGTCGACGGTCGTCCGTCCCAACGGGGTGGTGATGTCGCGTTCGTGGACCCAGAAATCGAAGACGCGGATGGACAGAAAACGTCCGTAGGTTCCCGGGCCCACCGGTGTCCACGACGGGCGTTGCAGGTCGGTGTCGGCCAGGGTGGCCAGGTCTCTGCGGCGGATGTCGTAGACGTCGCGCACGTCAGAGATGTACCTGCCGTTGTCGGCCTGCTCGGTTCCGCTTTCGCGCAGGAATTCCGCGGCTTTCTCGAACGGCGGTGGGGTGCGGTCGTCGTCGGGTCGCCAGCCTGCCATGGCCGCCTCGATCCCGGTGACGTGGTTGACCACGTCGCGGACCGTCCAGTCCGGACAGAGCGATTGAGCCTGCCACTCGGCATCGCTGAGGTCGGCGCAGAGTGCCTCCATGGAGGTATAACAGGCAGTCAGCGCATGGGGGATTTCGTTCATCAGTACACGGTCGCAACCGACGGTGCCGAGTACTTGACAATCCAAGACAAATTTTTGACAGTTCAGGACATGCAGCTCATCCGCGGCACCGCACTGTCGGGATTGACCGACACGATGGGGCAACTCGGCGGCGATCCACCGGCCCTCCTGCGGGCGGTGGGCATTCCGGCTTCCTCCGTGGGGCGCCAGGACCGGTTCGTGCCGCTGCGGCCGGTAGTACGGGCGTTTGAAGCGGCGGCGGCAATCACGGGCCGGCCGGACTTCGGACGGCTGGTAGCCCAGACCCACGGGATCGAGATCCTCGGACCTGTAGGGGTTGCCGCACGCACCGCGGCCAACGTCGCCGCTGCGCTCAAGATCCTGGAAAGGTTCCTCACGGCCTTCAGCCCGGGTCTGGGGGTTCGCCTGCAGCCAACCGAGGTCAAGGACCTGGTCTTCTTCGAGTTCGCCTTTCTCGAGGACGATTTGGGCGTTGCCGCGCAGTCCACGGAATTCTCGCTGGGCGTCACCTTGCGCGTGCTGCGCTCGCTGATGGGGCGTCGGTTTGCGCCGACAGCGGTGCACTTTCCTCACGACCCGTTGACGCCGCGCGCCGATTACCGGCGGTACTACGGATGCAGACCCCTTTTCGCCCAGCCGGCATCGGGTTTCACTTTCAGCACCGCGGATCTGCGACAACCGATGCGCTACGACCGACTCGCCCATGAGGCGGTTCTGGCCTACCTCGCCACCTTCGCCGGCCCCGACGATTCCGCGGACGGCTCCGCGTTGCGATCAGTTCGAGCTCTGGCCGGTCAACTCCTGCCGACGGGCACCACCACGCTCCCGGCGATAGCACGGCAACTGGGCACCCACCCCAAGGCCCTGCAACGCAGACTCGCCGCTGAGGGAACGACATTCGGCGCGGTCATCGATGGGATCCGTCGCGAACGAGCCGACAACTTGTTGCGCCATACCAACGTTCCGTTGATGCAGTTGGCCCGGGATTTGGGTTACGCCGAACACAGCGTTCTGACACGGTCATGCCAGCGCTGGTTTGGCTGTGCGCCCGCCGAGTACCGACGGCGGCACAAACACCCGAGCCGCCTGGCCTCCGGGTCAGGCGACGGTCAATCGCGCGAGGGAGGTCACGGTCGGACAGTGGAGGTCTCGGCCCCAGCCAGCGCCTCTATCGCCGAGGAAAGTGTTCTCCCAAATTAGGGTTCCGGATGGTCCAGGAACAGGCCGCGCAGGGGTTGCCTGCCGCGCTGGGTTCGGCCGGCCGGGCGCGCCGACGCTATCGCGCGACATTCACCGAGGTGGAGGGGACGCGGCGCAGCGCAGGGGCACCGACGAGAGTCAGCGCTGCCCCCCGCAATCCGCATCTCGATCACCTTGCCCCGTGCACGCTCGATGACCCTGTCCTTGCTGAGGGTTTGACCGGTGCCATTCGGTGGTGGGTCAACCGTATTGTCGGGGGTTATGAGCGTTGTCGGGGGTGTGAGCGCCATCCTAACGGTCCTGAAGGCCATCTACCTGCAGCTCTCACGGCGGACACTCGCGCTGCCCTCGCCGCAGTGAGGGCCGCGATCAAGCGATCAGCGAACACTCGACGACCACCCCCACCGTCGCGATCGGCGTTGTGAGGATGTCCCTTCGCCCCGTACCCGATGCCATGGGGCCTCTGACGGTGGCATCTGCATTTCAGCTGGCCTACGACGGCGCACTCGCCGACTCGATGATCGGCACCGTAGGCCTCGAGATCGAGGGGCACCTCATCGACTCTGCGAACGTGCAGCGACGAGTCTCCTGGTCGCGGTTGCTGCCCGCGGTTCGCGAGGCTGGACGCACATGCCGCAGCACTGTCACTGTTGAGCCGGGCGGCCAGGTCGAGTTATCCGGCCCGCCGGCCAACGGTGTCGCGGCGGCAGTCGACGCGATGCGCGCCGACGAGCACCGACTGCGTTCGGCGCTCGGCCAGCACGACTTCCACCTGCTCCTGCTGGGTGCTGACCCACTACGCGCGCCCCGAAGGATCAACCCCAGGCCGCGTTACCGAGCAATTGAGCGACACTTCGCTGCCACCGGACACTCGTCAGCGGGCAAGACCATGATGTGCTCCACCGCCGCGCTACAGATCAATCTGCAGGCCGGCCCACGCGCA
>CAYXOM010000030.1:0-2448 GCA_964466565.1 uncultured Mycobacterium sp. | reverse complement strand
CGCGCGCACTGGCACACCTACTGGCGCAACCCGGGCGACTCCGGCGAGCCGCCGCCGTGACGCTCGACCTGCGCCGCCTGGACGCCCTGCACTGGCTGGACGAGGTGTCCGGCGAGGCCGAATTGGGCGCCGGCGTCACCGGGCCCGACGCCGAACGCCTGCTCGGCGAGCACGGCTTCTCGCTGGGGCACTTCCCGCAGAGCTTCCGGTTCGCAAGCCTCGGCGGGTTCGCCGCCACCCGCTCCTCCGGACAGAACTCGGCCGGCTACGGGCGGTTCAGCGAGATGCTGCGCGGGATGCGGGTGGTCGCGCCGGCCGGCGTGCTCGACGTCGGCCGCGCCCCGGCCTCGGCGGCCGGACCGGACCTGCGAGAACTCTTCTGCGGATCCGAAGGCGTCTTCGGCGTCATCACCCGGGTGCGGGTACGGGTGCATGCGGTCCCCGCGTCCGTGCGTCACGAGGCGTGGTCGTTCCCGGATTTCGCCGCGGGCACCGCGGCGCTGCGCTTGGTCACCCAGACCGGCGCCGGGCCCACCGTCCTGCGGTTGTCCGACGAGGTCGAGACCGGGATGAATCTGGCCACCACGCACAGCATCGGCGAGCAGAGCATCACCGGCGGCTGCCTGGCGATCACGATCTTCGAGGGCACTGACGCCCACACCCGAAGCCGCCAGAACGAGACCGCTGCGCTGATGGCGGCAGCCGGCGGGACCTCGCTGGGCGAGGGCCCGGCGAAGGCCTGGGAGGACGGCCGGGTCGACGCGCCCTACCTGCGCGACTCGCTGCTCTCGGCGGGCGCGCTGTGCGAAACCCTGGAGACCGCGACGACGTGGTCACAGCTCCCCGCACTCAAGACGGCGGTGACCGACGCGCTCACCTCCTCGCTGGGAACCGCACTGGTGATGTGCCACATCTCCCACGTCTATCCCACCGGCGCGTCGCTGTACTTCACCGTCGTGGCCGCCCAGCGCGGCGACGCGGCCGCGCAGTGGGCCGCCGCCAAGGCCGCGGCGTCGGAGGCGATCATCTCCTCCGGGGCGACCATCACCCACCACCACGCGGTCGGGGCCGACCACCGGCCGTGGATGACCGCCGAGATCGGCGACCTGGGCGCCCAGGTGCTTCGGGCAGTCAAGGCGGCCCTCGATCCGGCCGGAATCCTCAACCCCGGCAAGCTGATTCCGTGACAATCTCCCGCGTCACCGTGCTGACCAACCCGAAGGCCGGGCACGGCAACGCGCCGCACGCGGCGGAACGGGCGGTTGCCCGGTTCCAGCAGATCGGCGTGGACGTGGTGCAGATCGTCGGCCGCGACGCCGGCCACGCCAGGCACCTGGTCGAGGAGGCCCTGGCGGCCGGTACCGACGCCCTCGTGGTGGTCGGCGGCGACGGCGTGATCGGACTGGCACTGCAGGCACTGGCCGGCACCGGAGTCCCGCTGGGCGTCGTCGCGGCCGGCACCGGCAACGACCACGCCCGCGAATACGGCCTGCCCGTCGGTGACCCGGCGGCCGCGGCCGATGTGATCGCTGCCGGGCACACCATGACCGTCGACCTCGGCCTGATCCGCGGCGACGACGGCACCCGGACCTGGTTCGGCACCATCGCCGCCACGGGATTCGACTCGCTGGTCAGCGACCGGGTGAACCGGATGCGCTGGCCGCACGGGCGGATGCGCTACAACCTGGCCATCGTCGCCGAACTCGCCAGGCTGCGCCTGCTGCCGTTCCGGCTGGTGTTCGACGGGCAGCGGGAGGTGACCCCCCTGCTGACCCTGGCGGCGTTCGGGATCACCCGCAGCTACGGCGGCGGAATGCTGATCTGCCCGGCCGCCGACCACACCGACGGCCTGCTGGACGTGACGATGGTGTCCTCAGCCTCGCGCCTGAAACTGCTCCGGCTCTTACCGACGGTGTTCAAGGGCACCCACGTCGACCTCGACGAGGTCAGCACCGCCCGCGCCCGCACCGTTCGGGTGGAATCCCCCGGCATCAACGCCTACGCCGACGGTGACTACGTCTGCCCGCTGCCGGCCGAGATCTCGGCGGTGCCGGGCGCGCTGCGGATCCTTGTCGGAGGTCCGTGACAGCGCCGAACACATGTTCGACTAAGTTCGGGTTCGCCGGTCCTGAGCTACGGTGCGCACATGAGCGAAAAACGCGAACCACAACGGGAAAAGCATCACGAGGGCATGTCCCAGGACGAAGCCCGTCACGAAGAAGATGCCAGGCACCACCCCTACGAGGTCCGCAAGTCGGAATCAGACGAGGAATAGCAACCCGGCCCGGTCACGCTCACGCGAGCAGCCAACGACGCCCACGTCGCCGAACGCAACCGGCCGCCGCCCTTCTAGATGTACCGGGCCATGACGTTGGTAGCAGGCGCGTCGGCTTGATGTGAGGAGAACCTCCGGGTGAGGTGTGGCTTGTCTAGGTCCACCACCATCCG
>CAYXOM010000029.1:0-4954 GCA_964466565.1 uncultured Mycobacterium sp. | reverse complement strand
CGAGTTCGTGGTCACCGACGCCGATCCGTCGGGCCGGGCGGTGACCGGTTCGCTGAACAACTGCGCCGGCGGGATCACCCCGTGGGGCACGGTGCTCAGCGGCGAGGAGAACTTCAACATCTACTTCGGCGCGGCGGAGGGTTCGGCGGCGCCGTCGTCGGAGACCGCGCAGCGCTGGAAGCGCTACGGGATCAAGGTCGAGCCCAGCGGCCGCCGCTGGGAGGACTTCGATCCTCGATTCGACCTGACCGCGACGCCCAACGAGGTCAACAGGTTCGGCTGGATCGTCGAACTCAATCCGTGGGATCCGCAGTCCACCCCGGTCAAGCACACCGCGATGGGCAGGTTCAAGCACGAGGCCGCCACCATCCACGTCACCGACGACGGCACGGTGGTGGCCTACAGCGGCGACGACGAGCGCTTCGACTACATGTACAAGTTCGTCTCGACCCGCGCGGTCGCGCCCGGCCGGGACCCGGCGGCGATGGCCGCCAACATGCGCATCCTCGACGAGGGCACGCTCTACGTGGCCAAGCTCGCCAGCGACATCCCCGCCGATCAGATCGACGGATCCGGCGCGCTGCCGGCCGCCGGCTCGTTCCGCGGGACGGGCACCTGGATCCCGCTGTTGCGCTCGGGGCCCGACGGCCGCGCGGAGTCCCTCGTCGACGGGATGAGCGCGCAGGAGGTCGCGGTGTTCACCCGGCTGGCGGCCGACGCCGCCGGCGCCACCAAGATGGACCGCCCGGAGGACTTCGAGGCCAATCCCAAGACCGGCAAGGTCTATGTCGCGCTGACCAACAACACCCAGCGCGGCGCGCCGGACAAGGCCCCGGCGGACGCGGCCAACCCGCGCAACGACAACAAGAACGGCCAGATCCTGGAGATCACCGACGACCACGCCGGGACGTCGTTCACCTGGGACCTGCTGCTGGTCTGCGGCGATCCCGCCGCCGCCGACACCTACTTCGGCGGCTTCGACAAGTCGAAGGTCAGCCCGATCTCGTGTCCGGACAACCTCGCCTTCGACGAGGTCGGCAACCTGTGGATCTCCACCGACGGCAACGCCCTGGGGTCCAACGACGGGCTCTTCGCGGTGGCTCTGGAGGGGCCCAACCGCGGCGAGACCCGGCAGTTCCTCACCGTCCCGGTCGGGGCCGAGACGTGCGGACCGACGGTCTCGTCCGACCTGGTGACGGTGTGCGTGCAGCATCCCGGCGAGCACGACGACGCCAGCGTGGACAACCCGCTGTCGCGCTGGCCGGAGGGCGGCAACGGCACCGCACGCCCGGCGGTGGTGGCCGTGTGGCGTCCGGACGGCCGGATCGGGATGTGAGCCTCAGCGCCCCGCGAGCACGCGCTCGGCGACGGCGGCGAAGCCGAACCCGCCCGGCTCGGCGGCGATGAACGCCGGCTTCGGGTCCAGCCGGTCGGCGTGCCCGGCGACGTTGGCCACCCCGACCGATCGCTGGAATGTGCTGAAGCCGGCCTGATCGTTGGGCGAATCGCCGACGAAGACACACCGGGTGCGGGCTTCGTCCTCGGCCAGGCCGAGCTGCTCACCGGCGAGCCGCAGCAGCATCGAGCCCTTGTCGTGGTCGCCGTAGAAGGCGTGCAGATGGATGCTCGAGGTCAGCACCCTGGCCCCGTGCCGGCGGCACAGGGCGGCCAGCTTCTCGGTGTCCTCCGGGCTGACGTCGCCGTGCTCGTGCAGGTCCCACGCGACGTCGACGCGGCGCAGCGGCGTGTCCACGGCCAGGGCCACCTGCGGCAGTTCCTCGGCGGCCTCCGCGACCAGCGCCGCCAACTTCTGCGCCGCGGCGTCGCGTTGCTCGGCCGGGTCCCAGTAGCGGGGTTCCCCGCCCCGCAGCACGGCGTACCCGCCGTTCTCCGAGACCGCGAAGGCCACCGGCCACAGCAGCGCCAGCACCTCGGCGAAACCGCCGGCGCGCCCGGTGGCCAGCCCGACGGTCACCCCGGCGTCGGCCAGGCGGACGATCGCGTGATAGGCCTCGGGCACCAGCGCGCCCTCCCAGGTCAGGGTGTCGTCGATATCGGTGAAGATCGCGGCCACGTCGGTGGCGTCGAACTCGGTGAGCGGGCGCACGGGTCAGACGCTCGCGTCGGCGCAGATGCGGTCGAGGATGGTGTCCAGCGAATAGCGCAGCGGGCTGATCTCGTAGGTGATCACCCCGTCGTAGCCGATGCCGGTGAGAATCCCGCTCAGATCGGCGGTCACGTCGCTGCCGTCCCCGGGAAACAGGTGCAGGTCGTTGGAACCGTCGTTGTCCGACAGGTGGATCGCCCGCACCGAGGACCCGAGCGTCTCGAAGACGTCGTGCAGCGAGATTCCGGTGGCGGCGGAATGGCCGGTGTCCAGAACCGCCCCGCACCCGGCGTCGGCCACCAGCTTCGCCCACTCCCCCAGGTCGGAAGCCATGATGTGGCTGTAGCCCAGCCTGTCGGGAATCATATTCTCGAGCAACAGTTCTATCCCCAGTTCTCCGGCCTCGGATTGCAGTTGCGCGGTGAACTCGGCCAGCCGGGCCAGCTTCGCGTCCCGGTTCGCGGCGCTGGCCGCGTAACCGCCGTGCAACACGGCGTGCACTCCCCCGAACCGCGACAGGTGCCGCAGCCACTCCCGGTTGCGCTGCAGGGCCCGCTCGGCCACCACCGGGTCGTCGGAGACCGGGTTGAGGTCGTGGAACGGCAAGTGGACTCCCACCTGAAGGTCGCAGTCGGCAGCTCTCTGCACCTCCCACTCGGCAGCGGGATGCTCGGTCCAGATCTCGACACCCTCGATCACCGCGCAGTCACCGACCGCGGCGAAGTCGGAGTCCGACGGACATTCACCCGCACTCCACATACTCAGCCAGACGGTGCCGGGCATGCTCATGGTCGGGAAGTCCTCCTCGCTGTCGGCGGCGAGCAGAACGCTAGCCGCCCCGGGGTCGGCCGGCCCGGCGGCGTGGAGAAAAGCAGACGACGAGATGGTGAACAGTCGGTATCGGCGTGACTTTCGGCACTTTCGGTGCCACATATTAACGCTGTCGCGAGGGGCCGGATCCTCTCGCTTATCCAGCGAAGGGCGACGCAGATGCGGTCAGATTTCGGCTCGAATTTCCGCTCTTCGGCCCATGCGCCCAGACCAGTGCAGGCGCCCAACTGCAGTAGCTATGTGGGACGAGTCGGGGCACTGGCTGTCGCGCTAGGAGTGGGGGCCGCGATCATCTCGATGCCGGCCGTGGCCGTCGCCGACACCACCGGATCGGCAGGCTCATCGTCGTCGGACTCATCATCGCCGCGGAAGGAATCGCGGACCAAAACACGAGGGCCGCAGTCCTCAACCGGCTCGCCGAGCAGAGTTGAACCCGCCAAGGAGACTGCGACACCAGCACCGGGTGGCTCCTCCGGCGAGGCTGGCCCATCCTCCCGCGTGTCGGGTCCGAGGACACGTGGATCCGACGCGCCGATCCTCCCCGAGAGCGATCCCGACATCGAGACGGTCACCCGCGAAGAAAACCCGGCCCCGCGCTCACGGCAGACAACCGCCCCTGCGTCGACTGCCGAGGTACCGACTACCCGCGATACGCGCGGCGGTTCACCAACAGTGCCGGCTCCCAGTAGCGCTGTGGCCCCCAAGTCCGAGCCTGCTGTCGGCGGACCGGTCTCGAATCCGCAAGCGCCCGTGGAGAACCCGGTCGTAACGAAGAGCTCACCGGCCCTTGGCGCGGCACCGCCAAGCAGATCGTCCTCAGTGACCACTCTGACCCCGTCGACCACTCTGCCCCCGTCAACCGCCCTGACCCCGCCAACCGCCGCCGCCACCCCCGCGGCGACGCCGTCAGATTCGACGTCATCGACCCCCGCGGTATCCGCGGCGACCAAATCCGCGCCAATCATGTCCGCTCCGCGGCCGGTCAAGGCACCTGCCAGCGGTGCGCTGGCCTGGTTGGGCGTCGTTCCATCGGCGTCCGGGGATGCCCCTTTCGAGAGCCCCCTAGCAGCACCGCTGATGTGGACCGCGGCAGCGTTCTCCCGCCGCGAATTCACTACGAAGCAGGAGACGAAGACCAGCACCGACCTGACCAGCGGCGCACCACTGAATCCGACGGCCGGAAGCACGGCCGCACCGGTCACTCCAGCAATGGCCAAGCCCGTCGCGGACTTCATCAGGATCTTCATCGGTGACGGCACCGCCGACAACCCCAACGGCGGACTCCTGATCGGTAGCGGCTACTCCTGGAACGCCACCACCTGCAGCGCCGGTACGGCATGCCAGGGGGGCAAAGCCGGCCTGGTCGGCAACGGCGGTAGTGGATGGAACGGCGGCAACGGCGGCGCTGCAGGCTGGTTCGGACACGGCGGCAAAGGCGGCGTTGGCGTGGACACCGTCAACGGCGGCAAAGGCGGCCGTGGCGGCGACGGCGGACTGTTGTGGGGCAATGGTGGGGGCGGCGGCACAGGAGCAGACGCGGCGACGGGGCTGGGCGGTGCCGGCGGTGAGGGCGGCACCGCTGGTTTGTTCTTCGGGCGCGGCGGCGACGGCGGGACCGGTGGCACCGCAACCGGCAAGGCCGGCGTTGGCGGTGCCGGCGGTGCCGGCGGTGACAGTGGCGCCTTCTCGCTGGCGTTCTACCCCCCAGGGCTGGGTGTCCCCGGCAACGGCGGTGACGGCGGCGCGGCGACCGGTGAGGACGGGGTCGGCGGCGGCGGCGGCCGCGGCGGGGACACCGGAATGTTCTCCCCGGTCAACAACGCCGGGGCCGGCGGTAATGGCGGTTCAGCGACCAACCGCGGCGGATCCGGCGGCGACGGTGGCGAAGGCGGCGTCACCGGCCTGTTTTCCGCAGCCGGCGACGGTGGCCGCGGCGGTGACGGCGGCGCTGGCTTCATGCAGGGCGGCAACGGCGGCAACGGCGGAAGAGGCGCTCTCCTGCTCGACGGCGGCGGA
>CAYXOM010000028.1:0-2842 GCA_964466565.1 uncultured Mycobacterium sp. | reverse complement strand
GCGGCGGCGGCGAGCAGCAGAGCCAGCGGCAGCAGCGCCGTCGACCACGCCGACCCGGTGAGCGCGGAGTCCCGCGGCGGGCCCAGGCCGTCGAACGAGCGCACCGACACCCAGGTCAACCGGGAGCCGGCCCACGACAGCGCGGCGCCGGCGAGGAGTAGCAGTCGGGCCTGGCGGATCACGGTGCGCTCAGCGTCTCGGCGGCGGCGACGGCGGCCAGCACTGCCCGGGCCTTGTTGGCGGCCTCGGTGTACTCGTAGGGCCCGTTGGAGTCGGCCACTACCCCGCCGCCGGCCTGCACGTAGGCGGTTCCGGCGCGCATCAGGGCGGTGCGGATCGCGATCGCGAAATCCGCGTTGCCGGCGAAGTCCAGGTAGCCCACCACCCCGCCGTAGAGCCCGCGGCGGGTCAGCTCCACCTCCTCGATCAGTTCCATCGCCCGGACTTTGGGTGCACCCGACAGAGTGCCCGCGGGGAAGCACGCGGTGACCGCGTCGAGCGCGGAGCGGCCCGCCGCCAGCCGCCCGGTCACCGTCGACACCAGGTGCATGACGTGGCTGTACCGCTCGATGTGGCTGTAGTCCTCGACCCGAACCGTCCCGGGCGCACAGACCCGGCCAAGATCGTTGCGGCCGAGATCCACCAGCATCAGATGCTCGGCGCGTTCCTTCGCGTCGGCCAGCAGCTCCTTCTCCAGCAGCTGGTCCTCCTCCTCGGTGCCCCCGCGCCACCGCGTCCCGGCGATCGGGTGGGTGGTGGCCCGACCCTCTTGCACGGTCACCAGGGCCTCGGGGCTTGATCCCACGATGGAGAACGCCGTCCCGCCTCGCTCGTCGGGAATATGCATCAGGTACATGTACGGGCTGGGGTTGGACACCCGCAGCATGCGGTACACGTCGAGCGGATCAGCAGTGGTGTCCATCTCGAAGCGCTGGGAGGGCACCACCTGGAAGGCCTCGCCGGCCTCGATCTCACCGACCAGCCGCTGCACCACCGCGCCGTACTCCTCGGCGCTGCGCTGGGCGCGGAACCGGGGCTCGGGGCGCTCGAAGACCGCGACGCTGGACCCCAGCGGCTGGGTGAGGGCGGCGGTCATCACCTCCAGCCGTGCCACCGCCTCGTCGTAGGCCTCGACCACCCGGTCGTCGGTGCCGTCCCAGTTCACCGCGTTGGCGATCAGGGTGATGGTTCCCTCGTGGTGGTCGACCGCCGCGAGGTCGGCGGCCAGCAGCAGCAGCATGTCCGGCAGCCCCAGATCGTCGGTGGCCAGCGCGGGAAGCCGCTCGAGCCGGCGGACGAAGTCGTAGGCGAAAACCCCGACCAGGCCGCTGGACAACGGCGGCAGCCCCGCCGGTGTGACGCCACCGCCGGTGGACAGCAGTTCCATCGTCGAGCGCAGCGCCGCTAGCGGGTCGCCGCCGGTAGGGGCGCCCTGCGGCACCGCGCCCAGCCAGACGGCGGCGCCGTCGCGCACCGTGAGGGCGGCCGGAGCGCCGGCGCCGACGAATGACCAGCGCGACCACGACCGCCCGTTCTCCGCGGATTCGAGCAGGAAGGTGCCCGGCCGATTGCCGGCGAGCTTCCGGTAGGCCGACAGCGGGGTCTCGCCGTCGGCGAGGACCTTGCGGGTCACCGGCACCACCCGATGCTCGGCGGCCAGTGCGCGGAACTCCTCGAAGCTGGTCGTCAGGGGCGCTGTTCGCACGGGTCCCATCCTCGCAGAGCAGCCGCTCGCGCTGTTCATCGCCGCACGGCGGCGATAGTTTGGGTGCCATGAGATCCGGTGACCGCGCCCCCGACTTCGACCTGCCCGACCAGACCGGCGCCCGCCGTTCGCTGACGGCACTGCTGACTCCGGGGCCGGTGGTGCTGTTCTTCTACCCGGCGGCGATGACGCCGGGGTGCACCAGGGAGGCCTGCCACTTCCGGGATCTGGCCGAGGAGTTCCGGGCGGTGGGCGCCGCACCGGTGGGCATCAGCACCGACGCAGTGGACAAGCAGGCCCGCTTCGCCGATTCGCAGCGCTTCGACTACCCGCTGCTCTCCGACGCCGACGGGTCGGTGGCCCAGGCGTTCGGGGTCAAACGTGGACTGCTGGGCAAGCTGCTGCCGGTCAAACGCACCACCTTCGTGATCGACACCGACCGAACGGTGCTGGAGGTCATCGCCAGCGAGATCAACATGGACACCCACGCCGACCGCGCGCTGGAGGTCCTGCGCGGCCGCGTCGGGGGCTGAGCGGCTACTCCGGCCCGAGCAGCAGGTCGGCGTCGAAGCAGGTGGCGGCGCCGGTATGACAGGCCGGACCGGCCTGGTCGACCTCCAGCAGCACGGTGTCGCCGTCGCAGTCCAGGCGCACCGAGTGGACGTACTGCGTGTGCCCGGAGGTCTCCCCCTTGACCCAGATCCGACCGCGCGAGCGCGAGTAGTAGGTCGCCCGGCGGGTGGCCAGGGTCCGGGCCAGTGCCTCGTCGTCCATCCAGGCGACCATCAGCACCCGTCGGCTTCCGCGCTGCAGAGCCACCGCGGGGACCAGGCCCCGCTCATCCCGCTTGAGCCGGGCGGCGATCTCCGGGTCCAGCGTCATCGGACGGCCACCCCCTCGGCGGCCATCGCCGCCTTGACCGCCGCGATACTCACTTCCCCGAAGTGGAACACGCTGGCCGCCAGGACCGCGTCGGCACCGGCCCGCACCGCGGGCGCGAAGTCCCCTACCGCCCCCGCACCGCCGCTGGCGACCACGGGGATGCCGACCGCCGCGCGCACCGCCCGCAGCATTGGAAGATCGAAGCCGGCCTTGGTGCCGTCGGCGTCCATCGAGTTGAGCAGGATCTCCCCGACC
>CAYXOM010000027.1:0-15801 GCA_964466565.1 uncultured Mycobacterium sp. | reverse complement strand
CGGCGGGGGGGTTGTCGATCTGAAAGGTCGCAGCCCGCGCCGCACGGTCGTGGATGCTGGTCTGCCACCGCAGGCGCTGAGTTTCCAGGGTCGGCAGCCAGGAGTCTGGCCCGATCTCTTCCGGTCCGTAGGCCGCCGAGACGAGAGGGGCGATGTCGTCAGGGAGGGTGACCGTGGCAGCGAATCGGGGCATGAGGACCGCCGCTGATCGAAGAAGGGGAAATCGGTGGTAGACGTGATCGGCGGCGGCCGGTTCCAACTGGGGCGGCTGGCAACGGAAGTCGGCCCCGGTGAGAAACATCCGGGCCTGACGGAAGTTGGCCGGCCGTTCGGCTTGTCCGTCCCCGCGTTGGTGGCGGTGAAGTCGGCCCATCCGCTGAAGTACCAGGTCCACCGGGGCGAGATCGGTGATCAGTACGTCGAAGTCGACGTCGAGGGACTGTTCGATCACCTGGGAGGCCACAACGATCCGACGCTGTGGGCGTTCGGAGCCTTCGCCGGGAGGGCCGAACCATGCAAGCAGCTCGTTGTCTTTGCGCAGCCGGTCGGCGGCGATGAACCGGGAATGGGCGATCGTCACTTCCCCGGGGAACACCTGCTCGAGGGCCTCGGCGGTGCGCAGGACACGGGCAACGGTGTTTCGGATCACCGCTGCGCAGCCACCCCCGGCGAGCAGGTGCCCCAGCAGTTCGGCCAGCGGCACCAGATCGTTATGGATGCCTCCGGCCAGCTGGTCGACGTGGACGACCACACTCCTGCCCGACGGCGCCACGGCCTGTCGGTGCGCTGCCGGCCCGTCTCCGGTCCAGCTGATCAACGGATAGCCCTGGCCGTCGTCGTCCTGGGGGTTCTGCGCCGGGACGCTCGTGCCGGTGTAGGCGTTGAGGAGCGCTTCGCGGCGCTCGGCGGGCAGCGTCGCCGACAGCGCGATCACCGGGACTCGGTAGGCGCCGAGCCATGTCAGCACCTTCATCAGGTAGGAGTTCATGAAGGCGTCGTAGGCGTGCACCTCGTCGATCACGACGACCTTGCCTGCCAGCGCGAGGTGACGCAGCATCAGGTGCCGGGACTTCAGCGCCGCGAAGAGCAGCTGGTCTATCGTCCCGACGACGAAATTGGCGAGCTGGGACTTCTTGCGTCCCGACAGCCAGGAGTGTGCTGTCACCGAATGGCCGCAGACCGCACCCGCGGCCCCGCCGTCCTCGTCGCACCCGACCTGGGCCGGTTCACCGGTTTGCAGGATGCCGCGAAACAGCCGGTTCAACGACGCCTTGCCGTGGCTGAGCGTGACCGCTCCGACCGGCTCCCGGGGTGAGCCCATGCGGTCCAGCCATTGGACGACGCGGCTGAACATGGCATCGGTAGTGGCCTGCGTCGGCAGGGCCAGCATCACTCCGCCGCACCCCCACCGGCGGCTCAAGACCTCCGCGGCCGCCAGGGCGGCTTCGGTCTTGCCCTCCCCCATCGGCGCCTCGATCACCATCATCCCGGGCGTTGCCATTTGGGCGGCGATGTCGTGGGCGGCCTGTTGAACCGGGCGCAGGCGAGCACCGGCCGGCAGGACGAAGCGGCTGGTGAACAGATCCTCTGCCGAGTGGGGAGCATCGGAGGGCTGCCACGGCCGCGGCAGGGCCAGCTGGGCCAACGCCTCCGCGCTGCGGGCCGGGTTCTCGGCGACCTCGGGTAGCCGGTCACCGTAGAAGGGCAGCAGCGACTCGTCACTGGCGATCCAGTCGGCGACGATGACCAGACCCGAGGCGACCACTTGAAAGGCCGCCGTCAGCCGGGCGTGGCGCCACCGGTCGAGGTACTGATTGGCGCCGGTGTGTGCGGCCATCCGGTCGATCAGTTCCCGCTGCGCGGCGGCCCACGCAGGTCCGCCGTAGAGGTCGGGAAATTCCGTTGGGGAGCCGTCAGCCACCGCTAAGGGGGTAGGCGGTACTCCGTGATGGCCGCCGACGACCACGGCCCACGGAGCGACGGCGCGAGCGTGCCAACCGCGGTCGAGAAGCCAGTGCAGCAGCAGGTGATGTCCGGCCAGGGCGTGGGGAACGCGACGGCGATCGGGGAGCCCGCAGGCGGTCGCGGGCATCTGCAGGCCGGACTGGCACATCCGGGAGGAAAGCACTGGGTCCTGCACCGCGAACGCCGGCGTGGCCTTGCCCACGTCGTGCACGCCGGCCAGGAATCGGACCGCGGCACGAGCGGCCTCGACATCACCGTCCAGCGGTGCGGCCAGCAGTTTCTGCACTCCAGCGGTCAACCAGTCGTCGAACAGCGCTCCGGCGATGTCGGCGGCGTCATCGAGGTGCTGCCACAGCGGAAGCCAGTGCCCACGCTCGTTGAGCGACTTCGCCCACACCGACCGAGCTGCTGCACCTAACACATGACCCCCGAACCCCGTTTCAGCGGCCGACGCTACGGACACCGTCTGACAACCCGGTCGAGATCGGTCTGCGCGCTGATCCCCCCGGACACCCCGATTATGGCCCCAATCGGCCAGGATCTGCGGGGTTTCAGCCATCAGGCCCCTGAACCCTCGCCTCCTCCCGTTGGCGGCTGAGGTTCGCCTGGCCAGCCGAATGGGGTGGCGTGAGGGGCCGGCAACCGGCGCGCCGGCCATCCAGATTTCTGTCCCCCGCGAGGCCCCTCAGGGAAGTTAGGGCGCAGAGCTCGGGTCCGAAAAATTTTTGCGACGATCGGTGAGAGCGTGGTGTTGGCGTGCCGTGAAGGTCCAGCTGTGCGTCCTGGGTATTGGTGGTAGATGTGGAGGGGACCCGGTGCTCATCCCCATGCGCTACCGGGTCCCCTCCACTGCCGCGCCGTCATCCCCCGACAACGGTCGCGGCTCTCAACCCCTGTGGCGGCCCCGACGGCCCGCCTTCGGGGGAGGTCCAGAATTTCGGTCCTGCCCCGGCATTGTCAACCCTGGATATTTCCAGTTCCAAAATGCCTACTAATATCTGTATTCTACTGTACTCCAATGGTTTTGGCAAGAGTAAATGCCGTGCAAATGCGCATTGAAATGCGGCCCTAATCGACGCAGACGTGTCCGCGAAAAGCCACCCATGGGGACCCGTCCGGCACCCTTTCGTATTGGCGCACAGAGGCTTCCAGACGATGCGATATCCCCTGCGATGGGAGGTGTTGTCGGACAATCCACTTCGATCGAACTGCGGGTACCGTTGCAGCCCCTGCTGGGCCACTGCCAGACCCGCCGCGTACACGGAGCAGGCCATGTCGGACAAGGAGCACAACACCCACTCGAAAACAGGTCATCGGGATCGGGGCGTCGAGCGCGAGCGGGCCAGTGTGCACTCGCAGACGATTAGGGCTTAATGGCGATGTTTGCCGGAGATCTGGGAACCCGCCTTGGACTGCACTTGGACAGTCCAAGGGATGGGCGGTAAACACGAGCGGATTTCGCGGCGGATGAGACGAATCGGAAAATGCCGTCGCACAGACGCTTTGTTGACACAATCCTATTTACCTGGATATTTAGAGAGAAATTCCCTCTCAAGGCGACACCGTCAGTGTCCAGGCTTTCGTCCAACCCGCTCGCCCTCCCCTTGGACCTAGACTGGTCCAAGTCGGTCCAAGGATGTTTAGCTTTGCTGTGCGGTAGAGCGTCACGGAGTGAGCTCCACGTAGACCGTGGACCCCTCGTTGACGAGCACTGCCTGGCACTCATCCTCGACCAACCACTTAAGCCCAGCGTCGGCGTCGCGGCGACCCTTGGTATTGAATTTCTTCACCCGCAGGCCGTCGGTACCGGACCACTTGGCCCGGCGTCTGCCGTTGGGGCCGTCGAAGCCGTGGGAGTTGATCAGCGTCACGATCCGTTCGGCGGCCTTCTCCTCGGGTGTACCGGCGGTCGCTCTCTGGACCGCCACGGCGGTCGCCACTTCCTCGGAACGTTGCGCGGCGCGCGCCCTGCTGGTCCGCTCACGGTGTTCGGCGAGCGCATGCCCGGCGATCCGCAGTGACGTGTCGAACATGGTCTCGGCCAACCCCCAGTCCTCGGCGGTGATGACTGTGCGGTCTTCCAGGATCGCCAGCAGTGCGGCGATGCGGGCCAGCATCGCTGGCCGCTGGGATTCGAGCGGAGCCAGCGTCACCGCGCCGGTCAATCGCGAGTGATGCTCGCGGCGGATACGGTCGCGCAGCTCCCCGCACACGGTGATCGTCTCGGTGGGCACCGTCACGGTCACCGGGCCGGGATCGGGCATCGGCTCTGCCGGTACATCGGGTGCCACTGAGTAGGAGAACAGCCACCGCTGCGGGTCGCCCTTACTCAGCGCGTCGGGGGTGAGGAACTTGGCCAGGATGTCCACCTGGAATCCCGCCGTCACCGCCAGGGTGTAACTGCTTGGCTGCAGGATGCGCCGGTTCTCCTCTTTGGCGTTGCCCTGGCCGGCAAGCTTGCCCGACCACATGGCCCGCAAGACCTCACCGACCGTGGAGTTGGAGTCGGAGCACGCCTTCACCAGATCGTTCCCCTCATCGGAGCTCAGTAGAACGTTGGACCGAACCTGGGTGTTGGTCACCTTCCGCTTGGTCCCGTCGTCATCCTCGGTGGATTTTGTGCCCATGAAGGCGGCGACGATCCCCTGACCAGACCCCAGCGGCCAGCGCAAAGGTATCTGGTCATTGGCGCCGTCGGCGACGAGGAAGGCTGCCGGCTGGGCGAAGGGATCGGAGGACCAACTGTTGACGACGTCCACCGCTTCCGCCGCCAACGACATGGCCGTGGACTTGAAGCCGCCGGAAGGTCCGACCAGGCCGGCGTAGTGGTGAATCGGTACCGGAGTAGCCACCCCGGTGTCCACCCGCACACTCGGCACAACCCTGGCGGAAACCTCGGCGAGCACGGCGTTGATAACAGCGTCGGGAGGCACATGCCTGGCCCACGCGAACTGCCGAATCTGGGCGTGTACCGACCGGGCTGTCCAGAAGGATTCAGGCAGGTTCAGGTCCGATCCCTTCTTCGTGCCCGGTGTCACCGTGCCCTCGCCGGCGAGGTCCACGCCGAGGTCTTCCGCGGCCTGTTCGTCGTTCTTGCGGGAGGCCCGCTGGACCGACCATCCGATGGCCGCGTCGAACTCGTTGGAAGGCTCCGGTGCCCGCGGCTTGCCGTGCTCGGTGATGATGCGCAGGAACGCCGACTCCAAGGTGTTGACCGCCATGCGGTGGTCGTCCCCGGTCACCAGACCGAGCCGGTGAGCGCAGGCCAGCCGAGTAGCCTGCGACAGCATCCAGTTGTGCCGCCCGATACCGGCACGAGGCACATCGGTGGCCCACCGCTCGATCATCGTGGCGACGTAGGGATGGGTCCGCTCGCCGAACTCCCACTCGCCGGAATCCCTGATCACTTCCCCGAGAACCTCGCGGTCCTCGGTCCTTTCGGGCACCCCGCAGGCATCCAGTGCCTCGCAGACCTGTTCGTAGGTCAGCGGGGCACCTGGGACACCATAAGGGTGTTTGTGCAGTTCCACCGGGACAGTGTTGGCGGGATCCTTAACGTTGACCGTTCCCGGCACCCGCAGAATCCGGCTCACCTGCCCGACGTTGTCCACCGTGCAGCCGTACCGACCGGCAACCTCGGCACACAGGCGGTGGAAGCGTCGGTAGACCGCCTGTGCCGCAACCCGGTTGGCCTCGGTGTCCAACGTCCAGGCCGGATCCTCGGGATCCAATGCCCAATACGGGTGCCCGCCGTGTCCGGTGGCCACCACCGCCACGGGCTGCACACCTAGTGCGGCGGAGATGTCTTTCACCACGGTGTTGGCGGTCTCGGTGTCGGTGACCCCGCCGGCCTTCACGTCGATGTCGGAGAACAGAGCCACGCACCGGGCCACATGCTCGTCGGCACCGCGCCCGTGGTATCCCTCGGGTATGACCACCGGGTTGACCCCGAACCACACATTGCGGGCCTTGTACGGAGCCGACAATGCCAGCTTCTCCGCATCAGAGCGGTCTCTCGGTGTGGTGTGGTCGAAGCTGCCGCCCGGCTTCATCGAGCAGACCGAGATGCGCTCGTCGGCACCGATGCCGATTAGGTCGAGCAGGGTGGCGAATGGCGTCGCGTTGCCCGCCCGGCTGCCTCGTTTCGGAGTAGAATTCACGTCGATATGCCTTTCGAACCAGAGGGGGATGTCAGGTCCCGTTTGGGACCCCGTTGAAGCGAGAGCCGGGTCGAGGCCAACGACACCCGGCTCTCGCTGTTTTCAGATCAGCCGTTCCCGCGCAGCCCACGCAGGTGCGGCGGTACCTGCCGAATGGCGTTCTGCACCAGCGCGGGTGCAGGTTGCACCGTCGACTTGCCGGCCCCACCGGGCACCACGGTGTTCGTGGACAACCAGGCTTCGACCTCAGGCACGCGGTACCGGACGGCACGTCCGATCACCACCCAGTTGGGCCCCTTGCGCTGCTTGCGATACTTGATCCAGGTCCACCGCGAAATGCCGGTTCGGGCTTCCAGCTGAACCGTGCTGAGTAACCCCAACGGGTCGGTCGTGCTTATGGACATGTCGGTCACCTCCTGCTGTCTGCAGCGGGTCTGCTGCTGGACCCAGGGTCGCAACTTGGGGTGCACATCGGTCTTGCCCCGCGACACGCCCTGCTAGAGGGCCTGATTCAGTGGTCACCCATGTCGGCCAGCAGCCGCAGATAGGTCGGGGCCTTGGCCACCAGCTTCTCCGGTGACGGGAGACGACCGGAAGCCTGCTGCGCCCGCACCCACCGCAGCTCTTTGTCAAGTTCGCGCAGCTGCTCAGGAGTCAGCCGGGAGAGAGCCTCCTGGGCCGCGAAGAACCCGTCGAGCGAATTGTCGTCACTCACCTTCGAGCATCCTCAGGAGTCCGACGCTGGACACCCGCACCCGACTCGGGCTCAGCCTGATGACCGGAAGCCGGCCCTCGCGGGCCATCGCATAGGCGTAGGCGCGAGAGACTCCGAGGTACTGAGCCGCCCGGGGAACACTGACGGTGGGAGGACCACTGCGCAGTTCCTCCAATGTAGGGATGGTCACCGTGGTGACGTTCTGTGCTGTCATGACCCAAATCATGACACCATGAGTGATAGTTGCCTAGGCAACACGCTATTACTGCTACAGTCGGTTCTCATGGCCTCGGACGACCCTCGCAACCACACCCTCAAGGGCGACGTGATCCCCGACAGCATCAGGCGCATCAGCGGCCAGCCCGGCAGCCCGGACGGGCTCATCGAGATCGCCCTCGCCGGCCACCCTCACCGCTACCGGGTGCGCATCGACCTCGACTTCGCCGCGCCACGTTTGGTGGAGCTACACCTTGTCCCGGGCGGCGAGGCCACCGAGATCGACCCCGCGACCATCCGGCAGATTCCCGTACGCCGACTCGCTAAAGCCGCTGCCCGCTTCATCGGGCTAACCGAACTCAAGGTCTGCCTGGCAGGCGACTTCGAGGATCCGACCAACCTGGTTCGGCCGGACCACGGGGCGGGCGAACGGGTACTCGATGATGTTCACTACCGCCAGGTCGCCAACCTGCTGACCACCGCACGCGAGTGGGGCCTGTCCCCCCGCGAGCATGTCTGCGCGACCCTCAAGGCATCGTTGCCGACGGTGGATCGCTGGATCAAGGAAGCCAAGAAGCGAGGGTTCCTCCCCCGTGACTGGAGCACCAACAGCGGCACCGTCGTCGAGTGATGACACCCGACAGGCGAGGTGCGCGCACCGACAGTTCCATCACCCGCCTGCCCAACGGCAGGGGCTGGCGAGCCCGGCCCACCCTGGGGGTCGATCCGGTCACCGGCAGGCAGGTCCGGCCCACCAAGGTGTTTCCCACCAAGAAGGAGGCCCAGGACTGGGTCAGCGAACAGCGCCGGCTGTGGGCCTCGGCGAGCTGGGCACCCAAGTCGCCGCGCACCTTCGACGAGGTCGCCGACCACTGGCTGACCTTGCGTGAGGCCGACACCTCCGTCGGACCCAACACCGTGCGCGCCGACCGGGAGAGCCTTCGGTACGCCCGGCGCGCATTCGGGGCGATACCGGTGCAGAAGCTCACCCCCGCCGCCCTGGCCGACTGGGCGGCGACCCTGACCGGCAAGGACGGCAGGGCGCTGGCGCCCGCTACCCGGCGCCGCGCCATCATCCGCCTGAAGTCGGTGATCGGCCACGCCCTCAAGATGCGCTGGGTGACCTACGACGCCTCAACGGTGGTGGCCTCGCCCGAACAGAGAGCAGTGACCGCCACCGCCGCGGACGACATCTGGACCGCGGCCCAGATGGCCGCCTTCCTCGACCACATCGGCACCCACCGGCTGTCCGGCTGCTTCGCGTTAACCCTGATGGGGCTGCGCCGCGAGGAGGTCGGTGGCCTGCGGTGGTGTGACATCGACCTGGACACCGGAACCCTGCGCATCCGTCAGGCCCGGGTGGACATCAACGGCCGCGACACCATCGTGGCGACCAAGACCGACCGCAGCGCCCGCGACCTACCCCTGCCACCACGCGAGCTGGCGATGCTCAAGGCCATGCGCGCGGCGCACCTGCGGGAGCGTCTCGCGGTGGGCCGCCCGATGGCTGACACCGACCTGCTGTTGTGCCGCGCCGACAGCCTGCCGATGGCGGTGCGCGAGTACAGCCGGGAGTTCACCGCCCAGCGCAAGGCCATGGGCTTGCCGGCGGTCACCCTGGCCAAGCTGCGCCACAGCAACATCTCCCGAATGCGGGCCGCCGGCGTGCCCGCCGACGTCGTCGCCGCCTGGCACGGCCACACCGAACGGATGACCCAGGCCGTCTACGGCAGAGTCACCGACGACCGGATCACCGCCGCCGCCGCGGTGTTCTCCGACGCACAAGGGAACGGCTAAGGCGCCACTCGGGATTACGGCGCCGCTCGAGCCGACCCCACACGTTGCGCTGCCGTCAAGGCCGGGCGCCCTTGACGGAGTTGACGTCAACGACATAGACGTCGGTCTCGTAGAAACTGTTCTGATCCATCTCAACGGTCACGCGGAATCCGGTTCCCTGTCCCCAGGAGGTAGATGGACCATCCCCGTAGGTCGAGTACGGTTCGAGTCCCATTTCAGACATCTGAGCCGCCATCCACGTCGACGCCTCCCCAAATTCGCTCTGCAGCCGCCAGTGTTCTGTGCCCGGTTCCCAGCACTGCCCTGGGGGTGGAACACCGTAGGTCGGCCCCGATGTCGAAAACTCTGAACACGCCCGCACTGTTCCCGGAGGAAAGGTGAGCCTCGGAACAATTCCCGACGTCAGCGCTCCGGTCACTTGGGGGGCCCGCGGAGCGGACATCGCGGCCGTCGTCGTCACAACTGGCGGCCAGGCTGCGGGGGTGGGGCTCGACGCGGCAGGCAAAGGCGAGGGTGTCGAGGACGTCGCGGTAGGAGACGCCTTGGTCAATGCGTCTCCGCTCCCGCCACGGGTCACGTTCACGCCAAGGGCGACTGCGAGCACTCCCACGGCCGACGCGAGGATCGGAACCGCACGGAACTTCGGCCGCGACGGCGGTACAGCCGCCTCGACCTTGCGCAGCCGCGTCGGCGCATCCGGGTCCACCGAGCCCCGTCTCGGTGACGTAGACGCTGTCAGAGTCGGAGCGGACGCCGGGTAACGCACCTCGCCACCCCCGACCGCCTCCTGCACGGCCGATACGAAATCCGCGCAGGTCTGATAACGGTCATCGGGATTCTTCGCCAGCACCCGCTCGAAGATCGCGTCGACCCCCGCCGGCAGATGCGCGTTGACCGCGCTGATAGAAGGCACCGGTTTGGTCAGATGCGCGGACATCATCGAAGCGATCGTGGTCCCCGTGAACGGTGGCTGCCCGGCGAGCAAGTGGAACGCAGTACAGCCTAACGAGTAGATGTCCGAGCGGTTGTCGACCACCTCGCCCTCGATCGCCTCTGGCGAGATGTACTGCATCGTCCCGACGGTTATCCCAGTGGACGTGACCGACGTGGACTCACCGACCGCCTTGGCGATGCCGAAGTCCGCGAGCTTCACCGACTCGATCTGCGAGGCACCGTGGGTCTCGTCGATTCCGACCAGGATGTTCGCGGGCTTCACGTCACGATGGGTGACGCGCTGCTTGCGCCACGCGTAGTCCAGTGCCGCCCCAGCAGCGGCCACCAGTGAGAGCGCGAGATCGCCGTCCAGGGGGCTGCCGGACTTGAGCAGCTCCGAAGCGTCGGTGCCGTCGACGTACTCCATCGTGATCCACAGCCGGCCCTCGAATTCACCGCGGTCATGAAGTGTCACAATGTTCGGATGGCTCAGTTGGGCGAGTAAGTCCGCCTCGCGCTGGAACCGCACCTTGAAATCGTTGTTGCGGGAGACCCCGGGATCGAGCAACTTGAGGGCGTCCTGCCGGGGCAGACGCGGGTGCTGCACCAGGAATACCTGTCCCATCCCGCCGGCACCGATCTGCCGGACGACACGGTATCCCGCGATTTCGTTGACATTCATCTCATCGCCAGCCGGGTATCCACAGATATGTCGTAGGAGAAACTCGCCTCAGTCGCAGTAGTCGCACTTGCCCGTCACCGGGAGTTCGATACCGCAGTCGCACCGCGTCCGTCTGCGCAGCTTCTCCAGCCACCGGGGGCTGGGTTGCTCACTCCTGTCGGCGCCGGTCCCGTAGGCAATGTGGCGGACGGGGTCCGGTTGCGCACCCTGGCGACCCAAGGTCCGCCGTCGCCGCTCCCCCATGACATCGACCTCCCCGCTTAGTGCTGACTCCCGACCTTCGACACTAACGACCCGTTCGGACACGATAGGACAAAGTTAGGACATCCCGGCCCGGCTGCTCCCCGCCCAGGAAAAAACCCGAGGCCCACCGGCCTCGGGTTTCTCTTTGTGGAGCTAAGGGGACTCGAACCCCTGACCCCCACACTGCCAGTGTGGTGCGCTACCAGCTGCGCCATAGCCCCAAGTGCGTCCCCGAAGCTACACCACCGCCCAACGGCCTCAAAACCCGCTCAGGGCAGCTCGCCGGCCGCCTCGGGGCCCAGCGGCCGGGTCGGGGTGTGCTCCAGGGGCGACTGATCGCGGGTTTCGGGGGCGAACAGCCAGCCGACCGCCGCGATCAGCAGGATCGCCCCGCTGAGGGCGAAGGACCACGCGAAGGACAGGTGCTGGGCGAGCAGCCCCACGCCCACCGACCCCACGATCGAGCCGAAGTCCGACATCATCTGGTAGGCGGCGATCGCAGTGCCCCCGCGGGCCTTGCCGATGATGTCGGCCACGGCGGCCTGCTGCGGGGAGTTGAACACCCCCGAAGCCAGCCCGGCGACCAGCGCGCCACTCAGGAATAGCGGCAGGCTGGGCGCCAGCCCCAGAACGGCCGTCGACACACCCGACAGCCCCAGACCGATCACCAGCAGCGGCTTGCGCCCGAGGCTGTCCGACAGCCGGCCGCTGGGTATCACCGCCACCACATTGCCCACCGCGAACGCCGTCAGCGCCAGCCCGGCCACCGCCGGGCTCTGGCCGAGGCCCTCGGCGACGAACAGCGGCACCAGCGCGAAGCGCAGTCCGAACAGCGACCACCCGGTCGCGAAATTGGACACCAGCGCGGCCCGGTAGGCCCGGTGGCCCAGCGCACTGCGAAGGGTGACCACCGGATCCTCCGACGTCGCCGGGGCCCCCAGCGGGGAATTGCGCAGGCTCAGCAGCACCACCACCGCCGCGATCACCAGCAGCACCCCGTAGATGATGAACGGCGCGCTGAGGCCGAACCCCGCGGTCAGGCTTCCCACCACCGGCCCGACCACCGACCCGATCAGGAACGCCCCGGAGAACATCCCGGCCACCCGGCCGCGCGCGTCGGGCGGGCTCATCCGGATCATCAGCCCCAGCGCGGAGACGAAGAACATCGTCGAGCCGATTCCGCCGAGCGCCCGGAACAGCAGCAGTTGCCAGTAGGAGGATGCGAAGGCGCAGGCGGCGGTCGACACCGCCACGATGAGCACGCCGGCGACGTAGATCCGCCGCTCCCCCAGTCGCTGCACCAGCAGCCCGGTCGGCGGGGCGGCCAGCAGTCGCATCACCGCGAACGCGGTGATCACGAAGGTCGCGGCGCTGATACTGACCCCGAAGTAGCGGGCCAGCTGCGGCAGCACCGGGGCGATCACCCCGTACCCGAGCGCGATCACGGCGTTGGCCCCGATCAGGGCCCAGACCTCGCGGGGCAGCCGCGGTTCGGCGTGCGGGCCGGCGTCCTCGGCGATGGAGCTCACCCGATGACTGTATTCACCACCTCCCGCGCGGCTTCCTGCACCTGCGCCAGGTGCTCGGGCCCCAGGAAGGACTCGGCGTAGATCTTGTAGACGTCCTCGGTGCCCGACGGGCGCGCGGCGAACCAGCCGTTGGCGGTGGTGACCTTCAGCCCGCCCAGCGGCGCGCCGTTACCCGGGGCGGCGGTGAGCTTGGCGGTGATCGGCTCACCGGCCAGTTCGGTAGCACCGACCTGCTCGGGTGACAGCCTGGCCAGCCGCGCCTTCTGCTCGCGGTCGGCCGGGGCGTCGACACGGGCGTAGACCGGCGCGCCGTAGCGCTGCGCAAGTTCGGCGTAGCGCTGCGACGGCGTCTGCCCGGTGACCGCGAGGATCTCCGCGGCCAACAGCGCCATGATGATGCCGTCCTTGTCAGTGGTCCACACGCCGCCGTCACGCCGGAGGAACGACGCACCCGCCGACTCCTCACCACCGAAACCGATTGTGCCGCTTTCTAACCCGTCGACAAACCACTTGAAGCCGACGGGCACCTCGACAAGCCGGCGATCCAGTCCGGCCACCACCCGGTCGATGATGGAGGAACTCACCGCCGTCTTGCCCACCGCCACCCCGCCCGGCCAGTCCGGCCGGTGGGTGAACAGGTAGTCGATCGCCACCGCCAGGTAGTGATTGGGGTTCATCAGCCCGGCATCGGGGGTGACGATCCCGTGCCGGTCGGCGTCGGCGTCGTTGCCGGTGGCGAGTTGGTAAGCGTCCCGGCCGGCGATCAGCGACGCCATCGCGTTGGGCGAGCTGCAGTCCATCCGGATCTTGCCGTCGGTGTCCAGCGTCATGAACCGCCAGGTGGCGTCGACCAGGGGGTTGACCACCGTGAGCGCCAGCCCGTGTCGCTCGGCGATGGCGGCCCAGTAGTCCACGCTGGCCCCGCCCAGCGGGTCGGCTCCGATCCGCACCCCCTGGGCGGCGATCGCGTGCACATCCACCACGGCCGGCAGATCGGCGACGTAGGCATCCAGGTAGTCGTGGCGCCGCGCGTGCCGCAGCGCGGTGGCCAGCGGGACCCGCCTGACCTCCGAGAGCCCGCCGCGCAGGATCGCGTTGGCGCGCTCGGCGATCGCCGAGGTGGCCGCGGAGTCGGCCGGACCGCCGTTGGGCGGGTTGTACTTGAACCCGCCGTCCCGCGGCGGGTTGTGCGACGGGGTGACGACGATCCCGTCGGCCAGCTGCGACTCGCGGCCTCGGTTGTAGGCCAGGATGGCGTGGCTGACCGCCGGCGTGGGCGTGTACCGGTCAGCTGAATCAATCAGCACCGCAACGTCATTGGCCGCCAGGACTTCCAATGCGGATATCCAGGCCGGCTCGGAGAGCCCGTGGGTGTCGCGGCCGAGGAACAGCGGCCCGCTGGTTCCTGCCGCAGCGCGGTACTCGGCGATCGCCTGGGTGGTGGCCAGGATGTGCGCCTCGTTGAACGCCGCGTCGAGGCTGGATCCGCGGTGCCCGGAGGTCCCGAAGGCCACCTGCTGGGAGACGTCGTCGGGGTCGGGCCGCACCGTGTAGTACGCGCTGACCAGATGGGCGATGTCGACAAGGTCTTCGGGCAGCGCCGGTTGCCCGGCGCGGGGATGAGCCGCCATACCCGCGATTGTGCCGCCCACCGGCCATACTGGGCCGGTGATTGCCGAGGGTTCACCCCGGGTTGGGGGGTAGTCCGCTGTTCGGCCACGACAACCGCGAACTGGGTGCGATCTTCGCCGGCGGGGCGGTAGGCACCCTGGCCCGGGCGGCACTGGAGTCGCTGGCCGTACCCGACCCCGGCCGCTGGCCGTGGCCGACGTTCACCGCCAACATCCTCGGGGCGTTCCTGCTGGGCTACTTCACCACCCGGTTACTGGAGCGCCTGCCGGTGTCGGGCTACCGCCGGCCACTGCTGGGCACCGGGCTGTGCGGCGGGCTGACCACGTTCTCCACCATGCAGATCGAGACGCTGAAGATGATCGAACACCACCACTACGGCCTGGCCGCCGGCTACACCGCGGCCAGTGTGGTCGCCGGACTGGTGGCGGTCTACGCGGCCACCGCGATGGTGCGCCGGGTGCGGATCCGCACGTGAACCCCGCGCTGTGGGCCGGAGTCCTGGTGTTCGGCGGACTGGGGTCAGTCGCCCGCTTCCTCATCGACCGGGCGATCGGGGCCAGGATGGCGGGGTTCCCGTTCGGCACGCTGACGGTCAATCTCAGCGGGGCACTTCTGCTGGGTCTGCTGACCGGGCTGTCGCTGGGCCAGGAGGTGATGCTGCTGGCCGGAACCGCGCTGCTGGGCGGCTACACCACGTTCTCCACCTGGATGCTGGAGACCCAGCGCCTGGCCGAGGAGCGCCAGGTCGGTGCCGCGACGGCCAACGTGGCGCTCAGCGTGATACTCGGCGTCGCCGGGGCCGCCGCCGGGGCCTGGATCGGCGGGCGGCTGTGACGGCCGGCCTCAAGCTCACCGCCTACCTCGGCGAGCGCATGCGCACCGGGGGACGCTTCGCCGCCGACGCGGCACTCGACGTGCTGGCCGGGCACAACGTGGCCAACAGCGTCCTGCTGCGCGGACGTAGCGGATTCGGCGCCCGCCAGGTGCTTCGCACCGACCAGACACTCAGCCTGTCCGAGGACCCGCCGATCGTCATCGCCGCCCTCGACAGCGCCGAGGTGATCTCCGCGGCGGCGCCCGACGTCGCCGCGGCGATCCCGCGCGGGCTGCTCACCGTCGAACGGGTCGTCCTGGGCGACGCCGGGGACGACGGGCACGACGTGCGCCTGACGGTCGCGCTGGGCCGCAACCAGCGGATCAACGGCCGGCCCGCCTTCGTCTGGATCTGCGAACTGATGCACCGCCATGGCTTCGCCGGCGCGACGGCGTACCTGGGGGTCGACGGCACCTCCGCGGGCCGGCGACGCCGCGCCCGTTTCTTCAGCCGAAACGCCGAGGTGCCGTTGGAGATCGTCGGGGTCGGCGCCGCCGGGCCGTCCCACGATGTTCTGGCGCATTTGCGGGATGCGCTGCCGAACGCGGTGCTGGCCGTCGAGAAGGTCCAGATCTGCAGACGCGACGGCGAACTACTGGCAACGCCGGAACCTTTGCCGGACAGGGACTCCCGAGGCCGACTGCTCCACCAGAAGCTGACCGTGCACACCGCCGAGGACACCCTGCACGACGGCGTGCCGATCCACCGCGCGCTGGTGCGGCTGCTGCGCTCGCGCCGGGCTGCCGCCGGGGCCACCGCAGTGGGCGGGGTGTGGGGATTCCACGGTCGGCATGCGCCGCACGGCGACCGCCTCTTCGCGCTCGGGCGCGGAGTACCCGTCAGCACCGTCGTCGTCGACACCCCCGCGGCCGTCGCCGTGAGCTACGCCCTCGTCGAGGAGGTGACCGGCCGCCACGGCCTGGTGACCGTCGAGACCGTGCCCGCGCTGCTCGCGCTCGACGGCCGGCCGGCCACCCTCGACCTGGCCGACTACCCCGGCTGAGCGTCCCGACTGTCGGCCAGAACGGTCAGCAATACCACCGCGTCGGAGTCGG